>JAZLIJ010000021.1:0-15561 GCA_045617325.1 Fibrobacter sp. | reverse complement strand
TCTTCCTAAGACCGCTTGGCCTCCGACTTGAGCGCCTGGGTCGATGAACCCGACGGACACCTCACCCCGCTCCGCCTCGCAAAGCGCCAGCGCGCCATCGTCATAGCGCTCAGCTGCGCCGTCGTCATCCTCGGATTCCTGCCGTTCTTAAGCGACAACATCTTCGCAGGATTCACGCACTAGGCGCTGCACATTATTTTGAATAGCGGGTCGACAGGCCCGCTTTTTTGATATTCTGAAAATGACGGAGATATAGAGCGAAGGAAAGTTATTTCTTTTGCAAAATCAGCGAATTCGTTACTCTTGCACCAAGGTATTCCAACAAGAAAAATGGGAACGCGCTTAGCGTCGCGACAACCGCTTCGCGTGTTATCAGATTTTGTTGACACTGCAAAATTTTCAGCTGATTCATTTTTTCAAGGATAGAAGAAATATCTTCCGAAGAACATTCCATCAGCCATTGAGCTTTCTCGTAATTCGCCTTGCAAATTATTTCCCAATTTTCGCGACCGTTTGCTCTGCAAATGGTTTTGGAATCGCGATTCAAAGCACCCACAAATCGTTTGAAACCGTTGCTCTGGCAATCCTCTATTTTGAACAGCCTTCTGTCTTCCGACATCAATCCATTTTCGATGTCGCAAATATTGACAGCTTCCACCATGGGGTAACTCAGGAACAACTTGCCGTTCTCTGTTTCGTTATCGAAAAAATCTACAAGTTCGCCCAAATGTTTACAGGATATTTCTGGCGAGAAATTCTTCCCGTGAATGTCTAGGTCAAAAAACAGATATATCTGGGCAACTTCTTCTCTATTCAATTCTTGCAGGAATTTGTCGTCTGGAAGGCGTTCCTTCAGGACCTCCACCACATCCAAGAATCCGTCCTCGTTTTTTAGCGTTGAATACAAAGTGTATATATTCGAAGAAAAAACGATTTTGACCAAATCTTCCGCAAGGTCGGACAATTCATCGGGAAATGCTTTTTGCAAACGGGCAAAAGCATTCTCTTCGGGCTGTTCGCCTTCAAAAATGACAAGGACTTTCGCGGAACTCAATCAAAAGCTCCCGCGCGGAACATCTTGGGAATGTTGAGGGCCTGGCGCAATTCCTTTTGCGTTCTCGAAGAAAGCGGAACTAGTACATAGTCTGCGTCCTTGTATTCCTGCTGCATATTGAACGCGCAGTCCGGGCGCAGCAAATCGTTCGTCAGCAAATTGGAGTCATGCGTCGTCAACAGAACCTGGCACGGAACGTGCTGCAACATTTCGACAACCTTAGCCGCAGTCTTTTCATGGTAGAACGCGTTGAACTCGTCCATATACACGAAACTCGGAGAAAGTTTTTCGAACTCCTGCATCTGCAAAAACCAAAAGAAGAAGAACACCAGCGATTGCGTGCCCGTCGAAGCGTTATCCCAAAAGTCGATGAAGTTGCCATTTCCGAAATCAAAGAACAATCTTTGTTGCCCGTTGAACCTAAGGCTCTTCAATTTGCAGTTGACGTCAACGGAATTAAGGAATTCCTCCAAATCATGAAGTTTTCCTCTTCTGATTATTTCTATATCGACCTGCGCGGAACCGATGGCGAAGCCCTGATAATAATTCTGCCTCAAGTTGGAGAACATCAGCATTCTGTCGGTAAAATCAAAAAATGCGAAGACAGCGGCATTGACTTGATTTTTTGCAAGAGAAGCATTCGCCTTGATAAAACGCATCGCTGAAATTTTTGGATTCAGCATCTTGTTATTCAGGGATTCTGCACCTTCCAATTCAACATGAAATTTGCCGCCGTGACGCTCCACAACCTTGACGCCATCCACATAAAATTCCTCGTCGACGACATCCTCAAAATTCAGTTTCGCATACTCGTAACGCACTTTGGATTTGCCGAAGATGAAATCGTATGCAAACTCCACCTTTTTGTCGGAATTCCGAGCGTTGGCATACGACATGTAAAGCAGCGGATTTACCATTTTATCCGTTACTGTTTGGACCAAGTCGAAAATTGCCTTGCCCAGATTGGATTTACCGATGCTGTTCGGACCGTAAATCAAACCCGTCTTGACGATACCATCCTTGACGCAGCCTTCCGAAAAGGCGTACTGCTTGGTCTGAGACAGGTCTATTGTGAACTTTTTCTCAAAGTTCTTAAAATTTTTTACGGAAAAGGATGCCAGCATGTCAAAAATCCTCTAAATCTGCTGTAAATATACCAAAAAAAATCGAAAATTCATAGTTTACCGTAAAAATTTTACGGCAAAGTGTGTTTTTGAGTTCTTCGACTTTGAAGTGATATTTATATTCTGTCTCAGGGCAAAAATGCGACAGTCTGTCGCTGTATTTCTTTGTATTCCTATTCGGAACTAATTTTCCTCGCCGGAACGAACCATGTACATTTTAGCCATAAAAAACTCCTTTTTCTACTCAGAAAAATAATAGGAAATTTTTTGAAAACAGAATCATTTTTTATCAAACAACATTTGCAAAATATAATTGTTTTCCCCTTTTACTGATGATTCTCGTATAATCTCTTTCACAAGCATCCTATTTAATCATCCAATCAGTTTTCCATAACTATCGCAATTTTCGCAACTGACCACAAAGGATTCGTTAAACTTACGTATGTTCAGAAACCCTTTGCATTTGGTACATTTGAAATTCATCTGCTTTACTGAGCCGCAACCCTTGCACAGCAATTCGTATTGCCTTGACATTCTATTGTAGCAAATCAAAAGCGTCCTTTTGCAGACCGTGCAAAGTGGGATTTTAACGTCCTTGACTTCTCTATACACAGGCTTGACATGATGCAATTCTTTTATGAACTGAATTGTTTTGTTGACATCTTCATCGGGAAGAACATAACTAGGATCTTTATCGAACAACATGTTTTTCACGGTATCGCGATTTTTATAGGAATCATAGATTTCAAGAATTCTATTCGGAATCAAGTCCGCCTTCAATACGTTCTTGCAGTATTCTTCATTGCATGTAGAATAATCAATGATTCCTGAATCGGAAATCGCTACAAGAGTATGAATCGGCAAAGTCAAGAAGCCTCCTTGCCTGTTTCGCAAGCGCACTCTTAACGCCTCTCGATTTTCTTGCAAGACCGCCCTTAACGCATCACCCTGCATTTCGGCCTGCATCATCGGGCTTTTAATGCCAATCCACTTTTTTTCTTTTTCTTTGAAACAGCTCCATTGCTGATTTTTATCAAATCGCAAATGAGAATTGCAAGTTTTGGATTCAACTACAATAAAACAATATTTCGTTACAATGAGATGGTCTATCTGAAAATAGCCCTTGCCATCCACGGTCTTTATGTAGAGATTGTTCAACACATGGACATCCGGATTTTCAAAGAACTTTCTGCGCAAATAGAAAGCCATCTGACGTTCCGAATCATAGCCCTTTCTTGCATTTCTATCTAGGAATTCATCATTAACTAAGGATTCAAGTTCTTTTTCAATCATAGGATACCTTTTTCCATCGCATCGAATTCGGTGAAGGCGGATTCGATGGCGGAGACGATTCGTTGTTGTTCTGCTAGGGGCGGGAGGGGGATTTGCATTTTTCCCAAAGTTTGACCGTTACAATTCGGTTGAGCTGTTGCAATACAACCTTCACGAAGCTGAACCCAATACAAGTTACTTTCCATAAAGAACTTCATGTATTGAGCATTAATATTCTTACCATATCTAGTACGAATAAGGTATCCTGCATATACAGCATCTTCGGGAACTTCATTTACAATAAAAGATTTACCGACGGTACCACCTGTTCTTGCAAAAAGAATATCATTCTTTTTCAGCAGATATGTCGGTATTTCAGATTCTTCAATATCGCAAAATGGAACTGAATCCCATTCAACAGCATTGTCATGGATGTCTGTAATACGAACCATTTTAATTCGTCCCGTGTCCTTTGCTGGAGCGTTATAACCGTACTGTATTTTCTCAGACAAATCCCCCAGCCTTACCCACTCCCAATTTTCAGGGATTTCGAAGGGGGCTTCATCCTTGTTTAGGGGGATGATTGTTTTGGGTTCTGCGGGTTTGGACTTCTTGGATTGCTTCGCTTCGCTCGCAATGACGTTGGAGGAGTCTTTCTTACCAGCGTCTCTTTCGTCTTTCGTCTCTCGTCTTTCGTCTTGGATTTGCGCAAGCAAATCCTTCGTGGTGCCGTCGGATTCTTTCTGTTCGGTAAGTTTGCCGCGGATGGCGAGGTCGAGGATTTTTTGGCGGCCTTGCTTGATGTGTTTTTTCAGGAGTTCCTGATTGTTTTCGATGGCAGTGATTTCTGCGAAGGCGGATTCGATGGCTTCGACGATTCGCTTTTGTTCTGCTAACGGCGGGAGGGGAATTTCAACTTCGTTTATTTTTGTAACAGAAAGTCCTGGTTGAGCAGTTGATGAAGCATATTGATTAAGGTTTAGTTGCTTTAAGAAATAACATGCCCAAGAGACATCTAATTTTTCTGGTGTTTCAACAACAATGGCATGTTCCGTTGCATAAAAATGTCCTGATGCAAAATTGATATTGCCACACAAAGCTCCCTGACGACCAATAAGCGGATATTTTCCAATTCGATTATAAGATTCAACATAACCTCTTAATCCATTTCCTCCATAGCAAGGATACAAATTGTCTGTTGCTTCAGGGTATATTTTGTCCGCAGGGATAAATTTACCTGCTTGAAGATTGAATAGATCACCAATTTTCACCCACTCCCAGTTCTCCGGGATTTCGAAGGGGGCCTCACTTTTATCGAGGGGAATAATTTCCTTTGGGGCAAAGGTTTTCTTCTTAGATTGCTTCGCGGTGCTCGCAATGACGTCATCGGAATTTTTGGATGCTGCAAAGGGGTCCCGGATCGGGGTCCGGGATGACGTGGATGTTGTGCTCGCAATGACGTTGGAGGAGTCTTTCTTACCAGCGTCTCTTTCGTCTTTCGTCTCTCGTCTTTCGTCTTGGATTTGCGCTAGCAAATCCTTTGTGGTGCCGTCGGATTTTTTTTGTTCCGTGAGTTTGCCGCGGATGGCCAGGTCAAGGATTTTCTGTCTCAGGAGTTTGGTGTTCATTGCGGTCTCCTTACGAACGCCATAAAACATGTTTTTTCCAGTTTTCAGGAAAGTCCATGCAATTCAACGGCAAGTCAGAATATCCATCTGTCAAGTCTTCTATGCGCATTCTCCATTCGGAGCAAGGTGCGCATTTCCGTAAAAATTGACTGAGCATCAGCAATACAACAAAAGGCTTGTCGTTTTTGACACTTGTCCATTCGGGGTGCTTCTTTGTATTCGGAATTTGCGGACGAACGCCCAGACGTCGGTTCCACAATCTTGCATGATGAGCGCAAATGTTTCTCACATAATTCAAAGTCAGTAGCCAAGACTCCATAATCACGATGGGAACACCAAATTCATTGGCTATTTGCTGCTGTATCGACCTGTGCATTTTACGAAACATCGTCAGAACAGAGCCGAAGGTCAACAATTCCGCAGCCATCCAAAAAGGCAAATCGGCCTCGTCGTATTTGTTGAAGTAATGCGTCACAAATTGCTCGTTGCTTTTCAAATGACGATTGACTTCTGAGTCAATGGTATTTAGCAATTTTTCGAATTCGCCCTGAGAAATTCCATTATAGTTATTTTTGTCAATATAACCAAACGCACCATATTGCTGGGTAAAAATATTGACAATTTTTGTCTTTAATGCAGTTTCTATTCTTTCCAGGGCATCAAGGACCAAACAACGAAGTTGCCTGTCAAAGCGATACCTGCGATAAATTTGTTCTAAAGTCGTTCCGGGTTGTAATTTGTCAGAGTTGTCAATCTTAAATGGATAAATATAAGCACTGAGATGGTAATAACTGATATTTGACAAAATCTCGACAAGCTTGCTCTTGTCCGCAATCAAGCCTCTATCAATCAGTCTATCAGCCTGCTGGTCAAAGGACAAAGAAGGCTTTAAATACGGTTGCTGTTTGGGGATTTGTCCTTTACGAATTTGGTCTCTGCGGGAAATCAATAAATCGGCGTTCATCTTCCCCCCAAAAAACAAAACACCCCGGACATTTGAGCATTGTTAAGAGGCTTCCGGGGTTCGCTATAGCGAAATATAGATATAGCAAAAAATGGTGTCAAGTAAAAATTTTTGGGAAACGTTTTCTTCGCATAAACAGCAGACTCCATCAGCTGGGTAGCGGCACTAACCAACTGATGGTCAAAGAAGCGGATCGAAATCTTGTTCATCCGTCGATTCCCTTGAAAAGCTTGGCCAGTTTTTCGGAATGTACAGCGATTTCCTTGGCTTCGTCCTTGATGTTCTGGAGGAGTTCGCCGAGGGTTACATCTTCGATTTCGTCCTGGTCCTTGATCCAGGTGATGTCGAGGCTCGTCTTGTCGCGGGCAAGGAGTTCTTTTTGGCTATACTTGCGCCAGCGCCCTGTGGGATTTTCTTCGCTCCAGGTTTCCTTACGCTTCTTGGCGGTGTAGCAAGAAACAAAATCGTCCAGGTCGCTACGCTTGAGAGGCTTTGTGGCGAGCGTGTGCTTGATGCCTGTGCGGTAATCGTAGAACCAGGTTTCTTTGGTGGGCGTCCCCTTGGTAAAGAACAGCACGTTTGCCTTCACGCCGTTCGCGTAGAAGATGCCCGTGGGGAGTCGCAAAATGGTATGCAGATTGAATTCCGTGAGGAGTTTCTTGCGGAGGGTTTCGCCAGCGCCATCGGCAAAGAGTACGTTGTCGGGTAGCACCACGCCTGCACGGCCTCCATCCTTGAGCATGAGCATCATGTGCTGCAAAAAGTTCAGCTGGTTGTTGGTCGTGGTTACAATCAGGTCGGTTCGCATGGTGGTAATATCCACGCTGCCAGCGGGGCGTGTGCCAAACGGCGGATTCGCCAAAATCACGTCCACAAGGTGTTCCGGCTCATGTTCCAAGCTGTCGGCGCACTTCACGGGAGTGGTATCCGGGCTCACGTCATGCAGATAAAGGTTCATACTGGCGAGTGTCACCACCAAAGGGGTAATGTCATTTCCGGAAAGCGCCTTTGTCTGCAAAAAATTCAGCTTTTCGAGGTCTTCGCTCTGTTCCTTCATGTAGTCGTAGGCGGCAAGCAAAAAGCCGCCGGTACCGCAAGCGGGGTCCGCCACCGTCTCGGTGATTTTCGGGGCCACCACTTCTACCATGGCGTTAATCAGCGGGCGCGGAGTAAAGTACTGCCCTGCCCCGCTCTTCTTATCCTGACCGTTTTTTTCGAGGATGCTTTCGTAAATGGCGCCCTTGATGTCGCCTTCCATGCTGAACCAGTTTTCTTCATCGATCATGCCGATGAGTTTCTTGAGCATGGCGGGTTTCTGAATTTTGTTCTGGGCTTCGGTAAAGATGGCGCCAATCAAGCCATCGCGGGCCTTCAGGTTATCCAGAATCTTTTCGTACTTGGCCTGCAAATCCGGGCCGTCCAGCTTCAGCAAGTCTTCCCAGCGGTTGCCCTTGGGAATGGCGCTACCCAAGCCGAAGAGTTCCTTCTCGGAATCCATCTTGAGGAACAGCAAATAGGTGAGCTGAATGATGTAGTCGGTGAATCCCACACCAGCGGCGGCCAACACGTCGGCCATGTTCCAGACTTTCTTGGTGAGGGTGGTTTCGGATTTAATTTCGTTTTTTTTCTGCATAACTGCAAAATAAAAAAATACGCTATGCCCATTTTCATAATCTAGAAAAAGACAATCATTGGTTGCCCTTTTGCAAAGCCCGAATATCGTGAGTTGTTTTTGCCACAAAAGATACCACAATGGTAAAGGAGAAAGGCTATGGCAAGACCTATCAAAGAAACTCCGATTCTTTTCGGTGAAGACGCCCGTCGCTTTGAAGCAGAAATGAAAGCATGCAAACCAGATTCCGAGCTCACGGCTCGTGTCATGAAAGCCTACAGAATCGGGCTGGAGATGCTCAAACGCGGAGAAGAATGGCAACGTCAAAGGGAGTTGGAAAAGTGCCAAACAAAATAGATTTTGCAAATCTGGGTGTACGCAAGTTACAAGAAAACGAGAAAATAGACAAATTTGACTGTGGCGATTCCGACTTGAATGACTTCATTTTAAATGAAGCTGCTCCGTACCGAGAATCGCTACTTGCAGTAAGTTATGTTCTCGAAGAAAAAGATCACCCTGAAAGTCCTCTAGCATTTGTCAGTGTAGCAAACGACAAAGTGGTTGCCGATTCATGACCGTAGATGCCTACGTAAACGCCATCCCGTTTTACCAGAAGAACGGGTTTAAATGTCTAGACGAGGTAAACGAAGGCGACCCTCATACTCGGCTGTTGTTCTGCGACTTGCGGAGAATCAAAACCTAGGCAATTACGCCAAACAGGAACCTGGACATATTCTGGATTTCGGTGTTGATTTTTTCAGCGCCGAAAATCTGGACGGTCTGCAAAAACGCGGGCTTGTCGATGGTCGCCAAACGCAGGTTCGTGATGCAGCCGTTTTGAACAACGTATTGCGCGATTTTCTTGAGGACGCTCTTTTGCGCATCTGTAAGGGAACGCTGGTTCTGCCCGCAATACAGTTCGAATCTGCTTGCGAAAACACCCTGCAAACTGTAGAGAGTATCGGACTTTTGCATCGCAAAACGGACCAACTGAATCAGGTCGGTCAAAAGTTCCTTTTCGGTTTCTTCAAGCTTCTTCACCTTACGACCGTTTAACTGATTGTTTGCGCCTAAGGTGTTGTAATAACTCCAAAGGTTCTTCGCCGTGAGTACCGGATTGTGCTTTTGAAGTTTGCTGCGCAAGTCAAGAAGCATTTCGTTCGTAATGGCTTCGTCTTCGCTGTTGTAAATGATACGGAACGCTTCCACTTCGTCTTTGTGCTCTGCGATGTACGCCTCGAAAATTTCCGTGTACTGCTTGGACTCGTCTACGCTCAAACCCGCATAAACAACTGTATCGGTCGCCTCGTCAAGAATTTTGATGAAGCCCTTGTTGATTTCAATGATTTTCGCCTTGACCTTCGGAAAGTCGACAACCGCAGAAATCAGGCATTTGCGTTCCAGGTTCGACTCGTTGATGTCCTTGTAAGGCGGGAGCGGACTTGTCTCGAATTCGTTCTTGCCGACGAGAGCATCCTGGATGCGCTTTACGAAGAAGTACAAGGCTTCCGGAGCCATCAACTTGTTCAGTTCACTCAAATCGTCCTTGTCGGCCTTGTTCTGGATTTTGGAAAGGTATCCCGCGAACAAATCGAGGTTCGGGTCGTTCACTTCGCCGTGAGCCAGGCGTTCCATCAACTTCGCAAGTCCGAGGACACCAAATTCCTTGGGATTGTCGTTGGCACTGGGCATCACCATTTCGTGTTCAGTCACGCCAACGGCATCCACCAAGAAGAAGCAATCCTTGCTTGTGGCGTTCGGAGTCACGAGTCGCAATTTTTCGTCGTCGATAGTGCGGCAACCGCGGCCCTTCATCTGCGTGTAAAGCACCGAGGAATTGATGTCGCGCATGAACACGAGAATTTCCAGAGGCTTCACGTCGGTACCTGTGGCCACGAGAGTCACGGTCACTGCAATGCGGAAATCCTTGTTGTTCCGGAAAACCTGAATCAGGTTGTTCGCGTTCCCCGCCTTGCAGGTAATCTTCTGCACGAAATTTTCCGGAAGTTTTTCGCCGAACTTCTTGAATTCTTCTTCAAAAGATTCCTTGATGGCAGCGATGATGTTGTCGGCGTGACTATCCGTTTTTGCAAAGAAAAGCGTCTTGGGGAGGCTCGTCAAATCGCTAATATCGCCACGCTTGCGATCCGGGAAAAGCGAAGTGTAAACGGCCTTCTTGTATTCATCGACAACTAGGCGAATCTGCGCCGGGTTCACAATGCTGCGGTCCAAATCCGTGCTGGTGTACGCCTGCTCTTCTTTCTGCGTTTTCTTTTGCTTTGAACCATCGAGGAGCGTCACTTTCGTGATGCGTTCCTTCTCCTTGATAACGCCGCCTTCATCGGATACTGCGGTCTTGATTCTGTAAACGCGAGCCGGCACATTCACGCCATCGCGAATGGAATCGGCCAAGTCGTACGATACAACTTTATTTTTATCGAAGAACGCTTCCGCCTCGGGAGTCGGTGTTGCCGTAAGGCCCACGATGCGCGCGGTATTGAAATACTTGAGTACCGTCAGCCACTTTCCGTAAATGGAACGATGGCATTCGTCAATGATAATCAGGTCGAAAGTGTCTTTAGCAAGTTTCAGGTCGTTCGGAAGTTCAATTTCTGCCGGACTCTGTTCCAGCGAAGAATCTCCTGTTTCAAAATTCGATTCATCGTCATCCGACTCGGTCAAAGCCTGGCCCGTCAAGGCCGCAAAAAGTCGCTGGATGGTACAAATGACGACATTCGACTTTTCGATTTCCGAGACATCGTGCAAACGCTGCACGGCATATTCGTCGCTGAACGGCTTCCCTGATTCAGTCAACTTATAGGTGCCAAATTCACCTTCCGCCTGCTTGCCTAAATTGTTGCGGTCCACAAGGAACAGCACACGCCTTGCAGGAGTGTAATTGAGCATGCGATAAGCGGCAGTGCATGCGGTAAACGTTTTGCCCGCCCCCGTCGCAAGAATGATTAACGCGCGTTTCTTGCCATGCTTGAAACTCAATTCCAAATTGCTGATGGCATCGTACTGGCATTGGCGCAAACCGTTCGGGCCAGCGGCAGGAACCGCGGGGACCATCGAAAATTCGCCATCGATTTTCAAACCGGATTCGCGAGCCCTTTGCACAAGATTTTTCGGAGTCGGAATCTTTTTCAATGCGGAAAACTCAAGCGGGTCCATAGCCGAAAATTCGTTGCGGTCACAAAACAGAAGATCGTCGCCGTTACTCTTGAAAAGATACGGAAGAGGTTTTACCCACGCCTGGGTCCAGTTCGGGAGTTTAGCGCTGTACGTTGCCACCTGTTCCGAAACTTTGTTGCCCAAGGAACTTTCCTTGCGCTTTGCCTCGAGAACGCCAATAGCCTTGCCTCCGACAACCAAAAGATAGTCGGCTTCTTTGTTGCCCTGCATCAAGGCTTCGGTAATGGCGCAGGCATTGTAGCGTTCCGTGTATTCGTCTCGCGAGACAATATCCCAACCAGCACGGCGAAGCATTTCGTCGATTTTAACGCGGGCCTGTTCTTCAGGCTTCAAGTTTTCTTCTGGATTTGAGGAATACAATCCCATGTATAGGGAAAAATAAAAAGATTTCTTTCAAAGACAACTCTTTGTTCACTAAAGACAACTTTTTGAGGGGCAAATCCCATTGCAACTACACAAAATGGCAACTTCCTCCATTGGAAGTCACCTTAGTAAATATTCTATCGAACGCTACACTTTCGGCGCGTTCTGATTAACGTAGGTTTGGTTGTAGCCTAGTTCGCCATGGATAGCGCTATCTTCCAGCAAATTTATACGTTGTTTAAGCATTACAGTTTTCATCTTCGGAGATGCATATTGTTTTTTTATTACTGTAGTCTGTTCGTAAACAAATAAATAATGACGACTTCGACGCAAAATCATTCGTAAGCGAGATGCGTTAGGAACGCCGCAACAAAATTCAATCATATCGACGATTCGATGAATTCCTTGCGGAACGTCCCGTTGCCAAGCAGAATGTCGATTGGAAGTTTCTTGAATTCGTATTCGTAAGGCGGCTGCTTCCAGGCGAAATCCTTCGGGTATTCGTTGAAGATGAACTGCAACAACTTAACAGCCATGTCGAAGCTGCGGAACTTGTCGCGGTCGGTCACGTGGATTTGCGCTCCGCCGCAAATCTGCCCGACACCCTTGTGGAACGTGGGCTGGAAGTAGTTTTCACGGAAGTAGACGCCCGGCAGCTTGAGGCCGTTCATGTACTTGCAAAGTTTGACGGCATCGATGAACGGCGCACCGAAAATTTCGAACGGGCGTGTGGTGCCGCGGCCTTCACTCACGTTGGTCGCCTCAAAGAGGCACATGCCAGGATATACAATGGCGGTATCGAGCGTAGGCATGTTCGGGCTCGGCAGAATCCACGGAAGTCCCGTCTCATCATACCACATCTTTTTGTCGTAGCCGTCCATGTGCATCACGTAGAGTTCACACTTCAGGAAACATTCCGCCTGGAACTGTTCGGCAAGTTCTCCTATCGTCTTCGCGTGGCGCGTACGGATGCTGTGGAGACCAACAAAGCTTGTGTAGTTCAAGTCAAGCACCGGACCTTCCTCATCCACGCAGTTAATGGGGTTCGGGCGGTCCACCACGACAACAGGGATTCCCAGCTTTTCGCAGGCCTTCATGCAAAGGTACAAAGTCCAAATGAAGGTGTAGTAGCGGGCGCCGACGTCCTGCAAGTCCACGAGTAAAGCATCTACATGGCCGAGCATTTCAGCGGTCGGTTCGCGGTGTTCTCCGTACAAACTATAAACGGGAATTCCAAGTTCGGGGTCGGTGTAGCCTTCCCACTCTATCATGTTGTCCTGGGTATGCCCCTTGATGCCATGCTGCGGGCCGAACAATGCAGACAACTTAAACAGTTTACCATCATAGAATTTCAGCAAGTCAAGAGTATAGCCGAGATCAGCACAGACAGATGCCGGGTGGAGGACTGCACCAAGACGTTTACCGCGTAAATTGGCTGGGAAAGATTTTTCAAAATGCGAAAGAGCGAGTGTAACCATGGGAATAGTGAATAGTGAATAGGGAATAAAAGGCGCGGGGAAGCGCTGCGGTGTTCAATTTAACATTTATCAATTGGATTTGAGCATTTTCCACAATTTATTTTCGCCTGAAAGGCGCTCTTATAATTCATAACTTATAATTTATAACTAATACGTCCCCATAAAGACGCATTTTTCAAAAAATGACACTAAAATGACATTTTCTTTTTGTATTTTTTGTCCTGTAAGTTAAAAAACTTAAAATAGGACTCATCTATGGCATATTTGAATAAAGTGATGCTTATTGGTAATATTGGTAAAGACCCGGAAGTTCGTGTTAATCCCAACGGTGGCCGTAAGCGTGTTTCTTTTTCCTTGGCAACATCTCGTCGTTATCGCGATAACAATGGCGAACAGAAAGAACAGACCGACTGGCACAACATCGTCGGTTGGGGCAAGATTGCCGACATCGTCGAGCAGCTTGGCATTCGCAAGGGCATGAGCCTCTATGTCGAAGGCTCCCTCACCAACCGCAGCTGGACCGACCAGACCAGCGGCCAGAAGCGCTATACCACCGAAATCAACATGGACACATTCCAGCTCCTTACTCCGCGTACCCAGGGCGGCGCTCCGAGTGCAGGTGGCTACAGCCAGGCAAACAGCTATTCTTCCAATAGCTTCCAGTCGCAAAATTCAGCTCCGGCCTACGACAATGCCATGCCGGAAGACGATGTGGACCTTCCCTTCTAACGAATGAATCCAGAAGTAGCCGACATAGCCTTGACCTTGGTGCTCCCGCTGGGAATCACGTTCGTCCTGATTCTCCAGTCCGCCGCATCACCTGGACGCAAAACGAAAATGATCGGGGCAATCCTTTCGACACTCGCTGTTGTTATGGATTGTCTTTTTTATTTCGTAAAAAACGTCTTTGTCACCTACGACACCGCAGGTGGAGTGTTCATCGCTTTTGCGACATTATTCTTATTCGGTCTGCTTTACGTAGTCCGAAGCGAGGAATGGTGGCCCGAAAAGACGGCTCATCTCATTTTTTCGATTTGCATGCTTGCCGGATGTGTAGGCATCGCCTATTGGGATCGTCTCACACTGATTATCACATCGCCTTATACGCCAAGCGATGTAGTCAACTACAATCAAAAGTACCAGGACTACATCAGCTCGTTCGATGACGACGAAGAAGGCAAAGTTCACACCACAGAAGCTAAGACCAAAACCGTAAAGGTCGGTTCCATCCCGAAGCAAGCCCCGAGGAACGAACGCAAGGAAATCGCTCTTGGCAGGCTAGAGAACTATGAGCTCGCAACTGACGCTGTCATCAAGCGTATGCTCGAAGTTATGTCATCCATTGACAATTTTGCGCTAATCGATCCAAGTATCAACGAGGCCGAGCGCGAAGCTCGCAGTCAACAGGCGCTAGCCATTAACAACAATGCAACAGCCATCAACCGTAAGGCGCTGGGCTTGTTCCATCCGCATGAATCAAGCATCGCCCATACAGAATTGATTCAGGCCACGGAAAACCTGAAACTTGCCGCGCACACCTTGTACACTTACTGTCTGCAAGAAGATGCCGACGAACAAATCAAATTATACAAGCTGGCCCGTGGGCAAATGGCTCAGTCGAAAGTTTTCCTTGAAAGATTTTCGAACGATCTCCAGAATTTAAAATCAAACAATAACCCCCAACAAGAAGAATAAAGGTTAAATCTATGATTCGTAATGTAGCGATCATGGGCGCCACTGGCGCAGTAGGTCAAGAACTCCTCAAAATCCTCGAACAGCGCAACCTCCCGCTCCAGAACTTGAAGCTCCTCGCTTCGGAACGCAGCGTCGGTCGCGAATACGATTTCAAGGGCGAAAAACTCAAGGTCGAACTGACCTGCCCCGAAGCATTCAAGGGTGTTGACCTGGTGCTTTCCTCTGCCGGTGCAAGTGTTTCCAAGGAATTCGCTCCTATCGCAGTTGATGCCGGTGCCGTCGTCGTTGACAACACAAGCTTCTTCCGCATGGACCCGAACGTTCCGCTCGTCGTCCCGGAAGTGAACTCGGAAGACATCAAGCTCCACAAGGGCATCATCGCTAACCCGAACTGCACAACCATCATGATGGTTGTCGCCTTGAAGCCGCTCAACGCCATCTCCAAGATCAAGCGCGTTCACGTGGCTACCTACCAGAGCGCAAGCGGCGCCGGAGCAACAGGCATGGCCGAACTCAAGCAGCAGTACCAGGAAATCGTCGAAGGCAAGCCGGTCACCGTGAAGAAGTTCGCCCACCAGCTCGCCTACAACCTCATCCCGCACATCGATGTCTTCACCGACAACGACTACACCAAGGAAGAGATGAAGATGTTCAACGAAACCCGCAAGATTATGCACAGCGACGTCTGCTGCTCCGCTACTTGCGTTCGCGTTTCCGCTCTCCGCTGCCATTCCGAAGCTCTCTGGATTGAAACCGAAAAGCCAATCAGCGTCGAAGAAGCCCGTGCAGCCATCAAGGCTGGCGAAGGCCTCACTCTCCTCGATGACCCGGCCAACAACGGCTATCCGATGCCTCTCGACCTCATGGGCACAGACGATGTGTACGTCGGTCGCGTGCGCAAGGACTTGGCCAACGAGAACGGTCTCAACTTCTGGCTCGTCGGCGACCAGATTCGCAAGGGTGCCGCCCTCAACGCCGTGCAGATTGCAGAACGCCTGTAAAAAAAATCTGCATTTGCAGTTAGCTGCAAAAACATTTTGCAAGACGCGCGCCGCAAAATCGGTGCGCCTTTTTTGCACTTCTTAGTGCAAAAAAAACAGCCTGCATTGCAGGCTGTTCCTTGATTTTACAAAAAGGAAGTCGGAGGCCAAGCGGGCTTAGGAAGACAATGTAAGA
>JAZLIJ010000020.1:0-37089 GCA_045617325.1 Fibrobacter sp. | reverse complement strand
GGAGTATCTTGAACACCATAAAGAAATGCCGAATTCAAATTCAGAAAACTGGATTATGGAGGGAGAATGAGGGAATTTCATTCCCTCATCCCTTGCGACGAAAAATAAAACCCTGCACTTTCAGTGCAGGGTAGTTTATTTATCAAAATTCTGAAACTAATGTGTAAGTCAGATCCCGCATCATGTTCGAGATGACGTTGAAAGCGATATTTTTATTGAATAAGCTGAGTTTTGGTTTATCGGAATGTTTCATGTGAAACAATCTGATAATAATTTTTTGATTTAAAAAGAAAATCCCGCAGATTATTGCGGGATTTGGAAGTAGAGTGATTTTATTTTTCCACGGGGACCTGGATTATGGAAAGCCATTTTTCAGGGTCTTCCTGGTTCCAAATTCCATCAATGTAGCAGCAGCGCGGGTTTCCTACGATGTGATAGCCTTCCTTTTCAATGTACTTGAATACTTCCGTATAGGATTGGTAGAATCTGTCGTAGGGACCGTAGTGCTTGTAGCAGAGGGCACTTGGCACGGCGTCGAGTTTCTTGAACTGGATGATTTCTGAATCCTTGCCCATTTCTTCGACCTGTTCGCAGTATTCAATGTCGATGTTTGTGGGGGAATATTCCTTGTTGTGTTCAATTGTGAAGCAGTAGCCCGGTGGCGGGCACTTGCAGCCGAGGCGCTGCATCTCGGGGCCGATGATATTAACACACATGGAGCCCACGGCTTCGTAGTTCGGGATTGTTTCGCGGTGGCTTGCGACGATGATTTCGGGGAGTTCCTGGATGCTTATTTTGTCCATAGAGTTGAGTTTCCTTTGCGAATTCAACATTTGGCGCAGGCGTTCCCTGCGGCCGAGGAGCGTTTTCAGCTCCTCTTCGCATGCGTGGATTTTTGATTCCAGTTGTTCGATGTCCGGGACGAGGGAGTTGCTTTCCATCATTTCACGGATTTCGTCCAGCGAGAAGCCAACGTCTTTCAGGTGCCGGATGCTCTGCAGTTGCTGCATTTGGTCCAGTTTGTAGTAACGGTAGCCGGTCCACTGGTCCACTTTGCAGGGTTTCAGAATACCTATTTGTTCGTAATGCCGCAGGGTCTTGACCGTCACCTGCATCAGTTGTGAAAATTCGCCGATTTTAAGTTTCGTTTCTTTCATGTTTCCGCGGAGGGCGTTCGCCCGGTTTTGTGCACTTTTGCCGCCTCGTCAGGCGACGATATAAATATAGGCCCTGCCCTAAGGGACGGGTCAATAGGGAAAAGAAAAAATGAATAAAAGAAGGATGAAATGGGGTTGAAAAAGCTTTTTTTGTGAGTTGTCTTCGTTGCTGTTTACGAAAAGCAGAAGACTATGTGAAAAAAATAAACCAGATTGAAGCACCTTGAATTTTCTATGAGGTTACGTGTCAAGGAGTGAAGCAAATTGCCTACAGATATGTGTCAATGAAAGAGAATGATTGTAAACTGGTTCACCTGCGGAGTTCCGTCTTTTAATGCAAAAGTGAATATACCGGAGCAAAGTACACCGTGCGACCGGAGAAATGGAAACCGACGTACCGGTCAATTGGAAACCGATTCTCTGAAAATCAATCGATTCTCATTTTGTGATTTGCTTATGACTGGATAAGACCTGCATCTTGCATTCGCGTATACACACTGCCTTTGAATATGCGTGTTTGCGAATGGCTTGTGCGACAGGCTTAAGAATCCCGCGCGGTCTCAACATTCTGCATTGAGAAAAAAATAGAACTCTCAAAATGGTTTCCTAAATATCGGTAATGCGGTTTTCTCCATTCCGGACTAGCGTTTTTTTCTTGTCGGAATAATCACAAAGGTAAACTGCTTGCAGGGATCCATCAGTATCTAAACAAGTTTGGTTGTTGGTTTCGATTCTTCTTCAAAGAGGATAGTTCAACTTAAAGGTTCAGCCATAACGATGCAAGCATGGTTACGTCGTTCGCCTTGTCAAGCTGTGGCCTATGCCTTGTTCTTTCAACAACAGCCTTAAATGTGGTAACATCTTGCTTATAGCCTTTATTTTATCCATTTGCTTTTTTAGTCTAATTTGCCGCGGAATAGTTCCTGTAATCTTATTTTTGGCTCTGCTTTTTGAAATTTCCGCTTCCCCTTCCCCTTTTCTAGGATACAATAATTAGGCTTATGTTGAAAAACTTTGGATAAATGTTGATAAGTTTAAAAACATGATATCTACTAAATTAGTATATTTATTTTGTTTTGCTTTTAAAATGTTAAAAAGTAGGGCTTATCTATAAACATTTTATAAATATTTTTTTTATATATTCCATTATAAATATAATTGTTGATTAAATATTGAAGATTTATTTATCCGGTATAGAAAATACGTTGATTTTATAACATTTTGTCAACATATTTAATTCGTTTTTCACGTTGTAGAGTGTAATTGGAAAAGCTATATTTGAGCCATGATTGACAATACGAAACGCGGCAAACGTGCTCTTTTCTGGTTGAAGGTGTTTTTCTTCCTTGTGCTGATTATTATGGTTGGCCTTTTCTATGTGTCATGCGGAGTGAATCCTACCTTCATGACTGGTGATAATTTTCCTATTATGGCAGTTATGATGTCTGGAGCCTTGTTGCTACTGGTCGCTATGTTTCTCCTATTTTTTTGCTTTTTCCTTCATAAAGTCTTTTGGCTGATGTGGCTTTATCGTGCGGAAGAAAACTTGCGCGAAATTGGATCGACTCTTTTCCCGTCCTGGGCTTCTGTCATTTTGAGTCTTATTCCATTAATCGGTTTGCCGTTACACTACTTCATATTTAAGGATGTTGTCGCCAGAACGGAAAAAATTCTTGAGGCGCGTGGAGTGTTGCCGAGGGGACGTGATGTTTCTCCAGAAAAATCGGAAAATGTCGGGAATCCACGTAATGAAAGGGTTTCCGCTGGATTTATGAATACATTTATGGTTTGTGCGATTCTCTCGTCTGTATCCTTATACTTATGGAAGGACACTAATATATATATAGGGAGTTTTTTGGGACTTATCGCGTTAGCCTGTTATATAAGGGCTTTTTCAGTTTTTGTTCACGAGGAAAAAATTCTTTTTGATTTACACCAGGAAGATGTTCTCAATGCGAAAGTGGATCGAATTTTGCGAGAACGCGAGATTTTAAAGGCCGCTAGCGAAGTGCATCGTGCCAAATATGATCCTTAATTTACGGATTTTGCTCGTAAATTTATCGTTATTTAAAAAAAAATGGCAATTTCTGGAATTTTAGAGAGTTTTACGGATGAGTCTGTACAAGTCTAATAGGCTTGTAGAATTTTTTGACGCGTTTTTTTTGTATTTCCTTGCAGTGCAGTGGTGCCATTTATCAACAAAGAATGTGAAATAAAATGTGGATTGATGTTGAATGTTGACAACTTGGAGCATTGCAATATAGACTTATCAACATTTTTTTTAAGAAATTTTATAAAAAAGGTGATTGTTGATAGATTTTTTAGAGAAAAAAACCGTAAAAAAGATGAAAGATGGTTGCAAAATAGGACTTTTTAGATTGTTTAAAAAAATTAGCATTGCTAATGATAAAGACCATGTTACGCAAGTAAATAAATGTAAAAATGCTTTTTTTAAACTAAAAATGCCAATTTTTGCAATAATCAGATGTTGTTTTATGCAAATGATTTGATTATTTTTTAGGGAAAAACGAGGAATAAATTTTAGACAATGGAAGAAAATTTCGACACACTAGGCTACCCTATCGTAAGGCTTGACTTTTTGATGATTCCATGGATTCTGAAGATGGAACGTTTTAGGGGTAACCAGCTGCCGCATACAGTTCCAATCCAGTGGTTTTCGCAGTTGAAAAAGTTTTACTGGATGATGGAAGCCGTGCAATCCGCGAATATCAGCGGAAACAGCATTTCTATTTCTGATTATATGTCCAGGGAGCAGATGCCGGAGACTGTAAAAAATTCCGATGTTTTCCGCACGATTGAAAATTTGGAGAAGGCGCTCGCTTTTATCGAGGAAACTCCGCGCGAACGAAAAATAGACAAGGATTTTCTCTGCGAATTACAGAAAATGGTCGTCGACGGTCTTGTGACGGATGGTGTAATCAATGCGGAAGGCTACCGCAAGGAAAAAATTTTGACAGGTTCCTCGCTTGTTGATCCCGAGCCTGTTTCTGACTTGATGGAGGACTTGATCAACTTCATCAATCTTGAAGATGGCGAGCAGTACGACCTCCTGAAGATTGCTATGGTTTATCATCGTTTCCAGTGGATTCACCCGTTCATGGATGGTAACGGCCGAACTGCGCGTTTGCTGATTTATGCGATGGTTTATCGACTGTTTGCATGTGATCGTCCGACGATTTTCATGGTGACGTCCGTCTTTTTTGCGAATCGAGAAAAGCACAATGAGCTGCTTGCCTTTGCAAATTCCGATGTTTATGATGGCGTCCTTTCTTGGAGTGAGTACGTAATCCAGGGGCTTGTCGAGAAAGTCCTTACTCTCGCTGACTTGTCAAGGATAGAGTTTGTTCGCAATGAAATTTTGGAACCCACATTAGCCGAGGCTAAAAGACGCAACTTGATTATTGGAAAGGATGAGGATGTTTTGCATATAGCTCTGGATAAGCTGGAGTTCCAGGCTTCTGATTTGCAGAAAGTATGGAAGGATCAGTTTGAACGTTCCAGGAACATTCGAAGAATGGTGGAAACAGGCTTCATCAAGCCGGTGAAAGATGGAGCTCGTAAATATGTTTTGAATTTTACAGAACAGCCTTTATCCAAATGTCTGTTGAAGGTGCTACAGGATAAGGGTTGCGCTTTTAGTCTTTCATGATTTTCCAGTAGAAACGGCGGACATCTGTCCAGCGGTAGTATGGGGCGTCGGGGCAGTTGTTGGCTGCGGGGGCGACTTCGGTTGCTGCAGTTGAGTCCGCGGAAGCCTGTCGGGTCGCTTGCCTAGGGCAGGATATCGGAAGCTTCTGTTCAATTTCGTTGTAAAGAAACTTGACGAGGATGGGGGCTCCCTTGGTTTCGGACCGGAAGAAAATCATCTGCAAGTTTGCCGCCATGGGAATAATCTTGAAATCGGTCCAAACCTTGTAAAGTTCCTCCATGTTGCTCACTTTGGCATTTGCCAAGGGAAATTGCATCAGGGCGGCGAGTGGCAAAATGGCGCTGTCGTGACCGAAGCGGAGTGTGGCGGAGACGGCATCCTTTTTGGCGGAGGCTTTCAGGCTTGTATCCTGGGCAATTGCCTTGTCCGCGGTTTCGAGAATATTCTGCAATAGCGGCTTGACGGTGGAAGGGCCGTTTGCGCCGGTAAGCGGACAGTAGCCGAGTACGCTGTACCACCATGCGTTTTGCGCCTGCCAGCGGGCGAACAGCTCTTCGTCGGTCCAGAGGTCGTCAAAGTTGAAGTCGATTTCCTCGATGTCCTGGAGGTCGTTGCCGATATCGTAAATCTTGCTCATCAGGTCGTAGGGATCGATGTTCTTCTGCACATAGCTTGTGTCGTTGAAGATGAGCGACATCATGCGGGATGGATTTACATACTTATAAAGTTTCGAGTTGGCGTCTTCCCATTCGGGAGTCTTTGCAGCTTCGATGACTTTTCCGAAATTAGCCGGATTGATGAAGCTCATCAGGTAGCCGCTTGCCTCTTGGTGAATCTGGACTTTCGGCTTGAGCGAGCGCAGTTCTTCGAGGAAGGCAGCCATGCTGACGACACATCTTACGCTTGTGCTTGCATAGGCGTCGATGTTCGCCTTCGCCTTGAAGACTTCCGGGAAGTTCTTGACCATTCGCCTTGCGATTCCCTGGTGCTGCTTGACGCCGAGCTGCGTCAAGTCGCCTGCACGTGGAGCCGCGTAGTCGTTCAGGATTTTTGCGCGTTCCAGGAGATTTTTGCCGAGGTCGGTCAGCTTGCCTGCGGTGTCGGCTTTCGCGAGAATGTCGTGGAACATGGTATAGGTGTTGCCGGGCTGTACGAACCTGCTGCCGTGGCGACCGTAGTGGCTGATGTAGAATGGCTTGTACCCTGCCGGCGCCTTGGTGTATTTTGCCGTCGGTTCTTCGTAGGCGTAATAGTTGCTGCCCATCTTGGCGCGGTTCTTGAAAAGTTCTTCCTTGGTGGTCTGTGCCTGGGGGTTTGTGGCAAGGAGTACAATTGAGATGGCTGAGATAAGGGTACTGTAGTGTTTCATGTTTTTAAATGTATGAAAATGAAGCGGGCTTGTAAAAAGGAGATGATGTTTTGGCGTAATGAACGATTCGAAAATAACAAAGTTTAATTTTTTATACAAAGTAAACTTTTGTTTGCTTTTTCTTTCGATATTGCCTGTACAGGCGAAAGGATTCAATAGGGGTTTGTTTTTAGGTATTTCAGCATGAAACGAAAAATGGATTGGTATATCTTTTGCTATAATTGCCCACGTTTAATTTTAAATCATGCTACCGATGGTTGGCCACGGCAGAAATAAAGGAACGATATGAGCATTGTAGATACAGTACTCCATAAGATTTTCGGCACACCTCATGAACGTAAGGTGAAACAGCTTCGCCCAGTTATTGCCCAAATTCACGCGGCACGCAAGGCGCTTGAAAGTTTGGATGATGCAGCTCTTGCTGCAAAGAGCGCGGAGTTCCGCGAAAAGCTGAACAATGGCGCCTCTCTTGAGGATATCAAGGTTGAAGCATTTGCTGTATGCCAGGAAGCTTGCGACCGCCGTCTCGGTATCTTCAATATTTTCAAGCCGGAATTCGGCTTTGACTTCAGCCGCCT
Source organism: Fibrobacter sp. (assembly GCA_045617325.1). Taxonomy (GTDB): domain Bacteria; phylum Fibrobacterota; class Fibrobacteria; order Fibrobacterales; family Fibrobacteraceae; genus Fibrobacter. The sequence goes on along the minus strand of JAZLIJ010000020.1, from coordinate 30,315 downwards.
TGGAAGCGAATTGCAGGATGTCGTGCTTCAGGCGAAGTCCGAACTTTCATCTGGCAAGAACGAATGGGAAGTTTATCTTCCGGCGGCTCTCTATGCGAAAGTCCGCGAACTCTATCCGGATTCCGTGAAGCCGTTTCGCATGATGCCTTTCGATGTGCAGATGATTGGTGGCCTCGTGCTCCATGAAGGCGCTATCGCTGAAATGGCAACCGGTGAAGGTAAGACTTTGGCTGCAGCTCTCCCGGTTTACCTGAACGGCCTTAGCGGCAAGGGTGTGCATGTGGTGACGGTGAACGACTACCTCGCTGGTCGTGACGCAAAGCAGATGGGCATGGTCTATAAGTTCCTCGGATTGACTGTCGGCCTTATCATTAATGGCCTCAATCCGGAACAGCGTCGCGTGAGCTACAACAGCGATGTGACCTATGGTACCAACAACGAATTCGGCTTTGACTACCTCCGCGACAACATGGCCGTGGAACCGAACCAGCTGGTGCAGCGCGAACTCAACTTCTGTATCGTTGACGAAGTGGACTCCATCTTGATTGACGAAGCCCGTACTCCGCTTATCATCAGCGGTCCTGCCGAAGACGCTACTGAAAAGTATGCGAAGGCGAACGAGATTGCAAAGAAGCTCGTGAAGAACAAGGACTTCTCTGTCGATGAAAAGGACAAGAATATCCAGTTTACTGAAAAGGGCGTGTTGCACATTCAGGACTTGATGCAGATTACGAACCTCTATGGCGAACATGCCGACTGGGTTCACTTCCTTGACAATGCTCTCCGTGCATGGTACCTCTTCGAAAAAGATGTGGACTACATCGTGCGCGAAGGTGAAATCATCATCGTCGATGAAAATACAGGCCGCTTGATGGAAGGCCGCCGCTATTCGAACGGTATCCACCAGGCTATCGAAGCCAAGGAAAATGTGGAAATCCGCCGCGAGAACCAGACGCTTGCGACGATTACTTTCCAGAACTACTTCCGCATGTACCACAAGCTCTCCGGCATGACTGGTACTGCCGAAACGGAAGCTACTGAATTCATCAAGATTTATAACATGAACACTTGGGTAATCCCGACGAACAAGCCCTGCATCCGTAAGGACGAACAGGATCTTGTCTACAAGACCGAGGATGCCAAGTGGAAGGCCATTGTGGCTGAAATCAAGGAACGCCATTCCAAGGGACAGCCGCTTCTCGTTGGTACAGCATCCATTGAAAAGTCCGAACATCTCCATGGTCTCCTGGAGAAGGAAGGCATTCCGCATGAAGTGCTTAACGCAAAGAACCATGGCCGCGAAGCTGAAATTATTCAGTATGCCGGTCACAAGGACAAGGTGACGATCGCGACGAACATGGCTGGTCGTGGTACCGACATTGCCCTCGGACCTGGTGTGACGGAACTTGGCGGTTTGCATGTGCTCGGCACGGAACGCCATGAATCCCGCCGTATCGATAACCAGTTGCGCGGTCGTTCTGGTCGTCAGGGAGACCCGGGTTCTAGCCAGTACTTCCTCTCCCTCGACGATAACTTGATGCGAATTTTTGGTGGCGACAACGTCAAGAATCTTATGAGCCGTTTTGGCGTGGGCGAAGACGAAGTAATTACACATCCGATTGTTTCTCGTTCCATTCGTGGTGCGCAGCGTCGTGTGGAAGGCCAGAGCTTCGACATTCGTAAGCACTTGCTCGACTACGATAACGTGATGAACGAACAGCGCAAGGTGATTTACGGTCTCCGTCGTCGTATCCTGAATGGCGAGGATATCAGTAATGAAATCATGGAGCGCATTGAGGATGCCTGCGATATCAAGGTGGGCAGCTACATTGTTGCGAAGAGCTATCCGGAAGACTGGAACCTCGAAGGCTTGCATACAGACTTGCAGCGTTCTTTGGGAATGGAATACAATCTGACTCTTGAACAGGCGATGCAGAAAACTCCGGAGCAGGTTCTCCAGGAAGTGATTGACCTTTGCAAGGCACGTTACGAGAAGCTCACGAAGATTATTCCGGAGGCTGATTTCCGCCAGATTGAACGTCGCTTCCTTCTCATGACAATTGACCAGATTTGGAAGGAACACTTGTATGCCATGGACCAGTTGAAGGATTCCATTCGCTTCCACGGATATGCCCAGAAGGATCCGCTGATGGTTTACAAGAACGAAGGTTTCAAGATGTTCGAAGGCTGCCTCGAAAAGATTGCTACTCTTACGGCTCTCCGTATCTTGAACATTCGCATCACGCTTCCGAACGGCATGACGGTTTCTCCTGATCAGTTGCAGCTGAAGAGCCAGGAACAGATTGACGCCGAGAAGGCTGCCGCTGAACAGGCTGCAGCAGAAAATGGCGAAAATGCTTCGGCGGAGGAGAATACTGAAGCCCAATCCGAGGAAATGCTGAGTGCTGAAGGCGCAAAGGCCGCGGGGCTTGCCGGTCAGGCCGCTGAATCCGAGACGAACGCCATTACTCCGGAACAGCAGGCAAACCAGCCGATGTCCCAGAGCGCTCTTCCGGGAACTCGTCCGGCACGTCGTGTGAATCCGGCTTTGGCTGCCGCTGTGAAGCGTGCGCAGCAGGCTGGTCCGAAGATTGGCCGCAACGATCCTTGCTGGTGCGGTAGCGGTCTCAAGTACAAGAAGTGCCATGGCAAGGACATTGAAGAGTAAATAGTGATTAGTGGTTAGTAAACAGAATTTATAATGGCGGCGAAGCCGCTAAATAAATAGCGCGAAGCGCACCTAACCACCAATCGCTAACCACAAGCCACTATGCAAACTGCCAAGCGTTTCTTTTCTTTGGAAGGTATCGACGGGTCGGGAAAATCGACCCAGATTGACATGCTGATTTCGGCTCTTGAGGCCGAAGGGTATTCCGTGGTGAAACTGCGCGAACCGGGTGGCGCGAAGATTTCGGAACGCATTCGCGAGCTGCTGCTTGACCCCGCCTTCAAGGGAATCATGAGCGACAAGACGGAACTGCTTTTGTACAATGCAGCTCGTGCGCAGGTCATCAGGGAAATCATTCAGCCATCCCTCGATGCGGGTAAAATCGTTATTGCAGACAGATTCGCATGGAGCACTTTTGCATACCAGGGATTTGCCCGCGGTCTCGGCGCCGACTTGGTGCAGCGGCTTACGGAAATCACTTGCGGTGGATGCTTCCCGGAACTCACGGTGGTGCTGGATCTTACGGTTGAAGCTAGTCGTGCGCGTACTGCGAAACGCGGCGAGGCGCCAGACCGCTTGGAACAGGAGAAGGCGGATTTCTTTGAACGTGTACGCGAAGGCTACTTAGTCGCTGCCCGCGACTATCCTGATTGCGTGAAGGCGATTGACGCCAATCGTACTCCGGATGAAGTCTTCAAGGACTTGTATCGCATGATTGAGGAAAAGCTGAAAAGCTAGTCGCTTTAGGCGAATTGCTAAAACAAGTTGATTTGAGCTGAAATTGAAAATGTATTCCATGCTGGAATACATTTTTTTTGTGTTTTGAAAAAAAATGAAATTAGTTTAGATAAGTGAATTTCCCAAATATGAAAAGAAAGGAGAGGAAAAATGAAAACTGTAGCCGAATTTTGTGCAGAATTATTCAAGTCCAAGGAGCTTGCTGAAAAATGCGTTGCTTCCAGAGATAATTTGGAATTGTTTCTTCATGAAAATGGATGTAACGGTTCCGTGGAGGAATTCAAGGCGTGTGTTGCAAAGAGTTTTGAGCAAGAGCAAGGGTTGAGCGATGATGACTTGGCGAAAATTTCTGGAGGGGGGAATAGTTTGGGTAGTGACGTTGTGTCCTTGGAATTGCCTCTTTTGAGAATGATATATAAAATTGTTTTCGGTTAGCTTGATTTGAACTTTATATTCTAATTCCATATTTTGTATAAGTTTGTTTTTGTGAATTTGGATTTTTTCATGAGAATGGCGATGGCGTTTAGAGGAGAGCGCTGTCGCTTTTTTATTTTTTGTCCATGATTTTTATTTGCATCCTTATCTTTGGCGTATTTTTTTTATTCCTGAGCATTCGGCAGATTGCGCCGGGGAACAAGGGAAGCATCATTGCTGGTATCATTGTTTTATTGCTTCCGGTTTGCTTCTTTTTTAGGGAGCAGCTTTGGGCTAATCTAGGCCAGGCTTTTTTGTCGGTGTGGCTATGCGAGGCTCTGCTGGTTTATCTTGCATGGCTTTGTGTGCGTCTTGTGATGCGGCTTGTACGCCGTAAGCCTTTGTCGGAGAAGGTTTCTGTGCTGGTAGCACGGGTGTTGCTCGCCTTTACGTTTGTATGCCCTACGGTGATATGTGCGGTGGGACATTCTATTGAATTCAATTATAAAATCAGGACTCTGGATGTTGAATCCGCGGAGACTCCGTTCTCGATACTTTTCTTCACCGATTTGCACTTGAGTCCGATTTTCAACCGCGCAAAACTTATGCGGATGATTGCGGATGCCGATAGCATCAAGCCGGACTTTATTCTTTTTGGTGGCGACTTTGCCGATATTCATAATTCCCAGCTGGTGCAGGATGGCTACGATTCACTGCTGCGACAACTTGCCTTGAAGGCGAATGTTGGCGCTTATGCGGTGACTGGGAACCATGAAGGCTACATGGAACGTAACGGGAGCGACCCGATAGGATTTTTGCGGAATGCCGGCTGGATTTTTTTGGATGATTCCACAGCGTGTACTCCCCTCGCCTGTATTACAGGTCGTACGGATTTCCAAGTTGCAGGAACCCGCGGTACAGAGCGCAAGGCTTTGAACTTGCTTGAACCTCGTGCAGCGGATTCCGTGGGGACCTTGCTTCCGTGGATTGTTCTGGATCACCAGCCGAAGGGGATTGAAAAGGAACATTTCGGCCGCCTTCCTGATTTTGCGCTTTCTGGGCATACGCACAATGGACAGTTTTTCCCGGGGACGGTCATTATAGGTAGAGTTTGGCGCCTTGCTTATGGGTATGGTATGCTTGACGGAGTCCGCTGGCTTGTTTCCAGTGGCGTTGGCAGTTGGGGACCGACAGTGCGCTTTGGAAGCGAGACGGAAATGTGGGTTGTCCGTTTTGTCCCTGGCAGAAAAAAATAAAAAATGTACATTTGTGCATTGTACAACGTTTTGCGAAGGCTTATTTGCCTTGAAGATTGTTGTGTCGTGACGCTTTAATTATATTTGCAGAACTATGGCTCTTTGTTTAGAATCAGATCAGTTGGATAAGGTCCAGAGAATTCTGTCTCTTCATTTTGAGAGTGTGGAAGTCTGGGCCTATGGTACCCGTGTCACCGGAGTTGACTTGACTCCAGAAACGGAATTGGAGTTGGCTGTCATATCGGAATCCCCGATTTCGCTCGAGGATATGACGGCAATCGAGAAGGCTTTCGTCGAGAGCGGTCTCCCCTTCCGGGTGGATATTGTTGACTGGGCCAAGTTGCCCGAATCACTCCAGAAACAAATCAAGAAAGAACACTGCGTAATACAGGAAGCTGCCGCTGACGAGTGACGACGCCTTCCGCATGGATTGATATGAAACATTTTCTTCCAGTAATTGCTGTCGCTCTCATGTCCTCGATGCTTTTTGCACAGGATGTTGAGCGTATGAAATCGATGGTCCGCGATGGTCGGTGTGCCGAAGCTATTGCGCCATTGCAGAAAGTATTTAAATCCAATTTCCGCAAGCTTGATGGGCAGAAGGCGGCGGTCCTCTTGACGGAGTGCTACCTGCGTGACCACAAGCGGGACGAGGCGCTTGATGTTTCTTCGCGCTTCCTGGAGTACCATGTTTCAACGATTTACCGCGAACGTATGGAACTGGCTCGTGCCATTGTCCAAGTTGAAAAGGGCAATGTCTATGATGGTGTCGAGAACATGCTCCGCATTCTGTCGTATACCAGCAACTCGGCGGCAAAGGCTCACACAAGGGATGTTGTCATCCAGACGCTTGCTGCATCGCTTTTGAATGCGGAACAGTTGCAGTCCCTTTTGGAAAAGTATCCGGTGGATAAGGATGTCATTGGCTGGATTCAGTTGCAGATTGGTCGCGAATGCCAGAATGAAAAACGCTACAAGGCGGCAAAGTACTGGTATCGCAAGGTTCTTGCCGGTGAAAATGTTTCGGAAAACTTGGTATCGACAGCCAAGAGAGGCATGGAGGCATTGGAAGGTCTCGGTGCAGGTCTTCCGACGATGTTGGTCCTGGCGCCTTTGTCCGGTGACTTCGCTGAATTTGGCGCTGCGGCTGTCCAGGGTGTTATGCTCGCGCATGAACAGGCTGGTCTTCAGGGCAAGGTCAAGATTCGTATCGCTGATACTCATGCCGATGCTGCTATAGCCTTGATGAGAACGCAGCGTGTCATCAACCAGGATAGCATCATAGCTGTTGTCGGTCCTATCATGAGTGCGCCGGCGGCAACGGTAGCTGCCTGGCTTGGAAGCAACTTCCAGAATATACCGATGCTTACACCGACTGCGACGGATGACGGCATCGCGAAGCTTGGTCCGAATATTTTCCAGGTGAACATCACCATGGACAACTTGGCTCAGAGCATTGCGGACTTTGCCATCAAGTGTCTCGACATTCGCGAGTTCGCTGTGCTGAGTCCTCTTGGTGACTATGGCACTGCCATGTCCGAAAGTTTCACGCAGGCTGTCGAACGACGTGGCGGCAATGTGGTTGCTTTCAGAAATTATCAGGAAGGCCGCCCTGATTACAAGACCGAGTTTAACTTGCTGAGAGACGTCCGCTTCAAGCAGGTGAATCGTCGCCGTAACATCCTTCGTGGCGCAAGTGACTTAAATGCGATGAATGCGAAGGATCGCCGTGTCTATTTGAATGACTCTACCGCTGATTTTCCGGGTGTATTCATTCCGGCGACGAATCCGAGCGATGCGGGCTTGATGGTCGGTCAGGCCGCATTCAATAAAATTTCCGGTACAATGCTTGGAACGTCTGGATGGTATGGCCGTGAGCTTCTGATTCAGGGGAAGAAACTTGTAGACGGTTCCTACTTCAGTGTCCCTGCGATTGACATGAGCAAGAAGAACGACGCATACGAGGCTTTCGCAAAGGCGTTCAAGGAGCGCTGGGGAGCCGAACCTGGTGAAGATAAAGTAAGCGGCCTTAGCTATGATGCTGCGTCGATAGTATTCTCCTCGTTGGAGCAGAATCCGAAGAGTCTTACGAACTTGATCAACTATACCAAGAATTTCAAGGGCGTGTATGGAGAAATCAAGTTCAAGCGCGGTGCAAATACCAATACGCGAATTGTCACGGTAGAAAAAGGCAAGTTCAAGGACTTGAATGGCTGTGAAGTTCCTTCGAAGAAAAAATAACCGAATCAACGATATTCTGTAATTTAAGCCCCATGGTTTGTCCGTGGGGTTCTTTGTTGCTAAATTGGGACATGATGTATTTACGAGTTTTTTTTGTATTGATGTTTTTTTGCAGCCTTTCGTTTGCGGAGGGTTTTACGCTTCCGTCTGATCAGATGGAACTGGCGGTGACGGTTACACAAAAGACGATGGCTCTGGAATATGATGCTGCGTTCAGGGCTGCGCGTTCGCTTCGGCAGAAGAACGAGGGTGTGGGCTGCATTCTTGAAAATGTCATTCGCATTAGCGTGTATGACGACAGGGGCGATACGACGGCGTTACGCGAAGCGGGCGACAAGCTCGAAAACTGCAGTGCCGATGGAGTATGGGATGCCCTGCGCAAGTTCGAGATAGGCTATGTGCAAAGTGAAAGTGGGCATTCTGTGAAGGGGGCTTTACAGACGCGGTCGGCGGCGAAGATATTCGAGGAATCAAATGAACTGGAGGCGAAGGCTTTTTACGCCATTTACGCTTATTATGTTGACCAGAGTTTCAGCTGGCTTCCGTTCAAGAGCGACAATCGCAAGGAATATCTTACGACGCTTGCGAAGGCGGCGGGAAGTTCGTCTCTTTTTTGGCCGATGTATCTCACTCCCTTAATTTGGATGCATTACGACAAGGAAGATTTCAAGGAGGGTTTGCGCCTAGCGGAATCTGGACTTTCGAAGGCTCCAGGGCATCCTGTAATGTTGCAAATCAAGGCGGATATGCTTTATCGTCTGAAACGGTATAAGGAAGCTGCGGCTATTTACGAGGAGAGCGCTCGCAATTATTTGCGCAGGACTGGGAAGAGCATACGTTATTGGTGCTCCGTCCTGAATCTTGTGCGCATTTACAATGATGCTGGCGATTTGGAAAAGTCGCGGTCGCAGAAGGCTTTGCTGGACAGTCCTGAGTTCCGTGCGTTGAAAAACTGGATGCCAGGTTCCTTGATGGATGACCTTGAAAAAAGGGATTTGCTTTAATTCTTTGATGTAAAGAAAATTTTTCATCAAAAATTGGAAATTTTTTGGGCAAAAATCCGTGTTAATAAGTAGAGGCTTATTAATATCAGGAGGATATATGCCAAATCAAGGGTCCGTCTTGCGGATTGGTTTCTTCGTCGATGGTTACACGTTGAAGAAGGTGAACGAGTATTACTTTAGATATCATCGCTATCGTTCGCGACTTGATTTTCGTGCGCTTAAGAATTGGTTGCGTGAAAGTGTGATGCGTGTGTTCGGACGAACGGCTTGTGTTGTCGAGATTGATGCGCATTATTATCATCCTTACAGCAATCCGCAGTTGCAGTATGGGAACATCGATGAGACCTGCGGTATCGGACGCCTGGAACGGCAGTTGAGAATGTCGGGTTTTCAGGTTCATTATTGCGAGTTGGAAGAGGACAGGCAGCATGGACCGAACATGGCTCTGATGGAAGACGCGGTGATGTACGCCTCGTACCATAAAATCGACGTGCTCGCTCTTTTCAGCACGCAGGGGCAGTTTGCCATGCTGCCGGAACGTCTCAAGGCGGTGGGTGTACCTACGTTCTTGATGGGTTGGACATTCTCGTATGACAATGGCAAGTGCAGAATCTTCTGGAAGACGGATTCCTGCCTGCGTGAAACTTGCAGCTACTATGTCGCCATGGAACAGGTGGCGGAGATGTGCCCACCTGCGAAAGTCTCTACCAATGGTATTTTCATGCCGGTAATGAATCGTGTTTGTGAAAAAGAAAGTCGCGGTGGTTGCGTGAATTTGTTTATCAAGAATATGTTGAATGAAGCGAATTCTGCGCTGGATACTGGAAAAATGACGCCTGCGCTCATGCAGGCTTGAGGATTTGCTTATGTGATGGGATTCGGGAGAATACAAAAAAGTCCTGCATAATACGCAGGACTTTTTGAAAAAATTGAAATGACGATTAGAGCTTTTCGATTTGCTTCTTCTGCCAGTTGCTGAGGAACGTCCAGGTGAAGCGGAGACCGACGAACCATGTGTCGCCGACGTTGTCGGTATCGTTCTCGTAGGTTTCGAGGTGGTCGCCTTCGACGTCGAGTTCGTTGTAGCGAACGACGCGATAACCGGCGTAGAGACCTACTGCAAACGGGTTGAAGTCGAGGCGTGCTTCGATTTCGCTGTTGAAGGATGCGGCGATAGTGCTGTAGTAGCGGTCGCGCATGATTTCCTTCGCGGAACTCGGATTGTCGCTATCGAAGACGGCGTAGTTAGAAGTGAAATGCATGTTGATGATGTTGAAACCGATACCGACAGATGGAATCAGGTTGAAGAACGCGTTTTCGCCAAGGATTTTCCAGCCGAACATCCATTCGGCGCCGTAGCTGAACCAGCGTGCGTCGTAAAGCGGGAATACGGCGGCCTTTGTGCCGGTTTCGTCTGCAGCCATGTAGGTGGTGCTTGGACGTTCGGAAATCTGGGTCGGCATGAAGTTGAAGTTAATCCAGGTGAGGAACTGCTTGTACTGCGCACCGACGTTGATATGCAGTCCTGGATAGAACTTGTTGAATTTCGAGTATTTGGCGGCACCGGAATAGACGGAATTTGCGCTGTCGCCCGGGATTACGTGGCTGCCTCCGCTTAGAATCATCGAGTTGACGTAGTTGCGGAAGTCGCTGCTCATACCTCTGAAGTCTCCGCCGATGGAGACGAACCCTTGGATATGGTCCTTGTCGTAAAAGCCGGGGGCGGATTCGGCCGCGGCGTTGGTCGCAAATGCGAGGGCACACAGCAAAGTGGCCAAGAATGCTATTTTTGTCTTCATGGAGACACTCCTAGTAAGGAACTAATACTGCTTAAAATATATTATGTTCTCAAGTAAAATACATTAAGTTCTTGGTATATGTATGCAATTTTTCCATAAAGTCTTAAAAATCAACAGTTTACAAACAGAATTTAGACCGAATTTTTCGCTTTGGGGAATGAAAACGTCACTATTTAGTATGCTTTTGGTATTTGTTAGCCTTCTTTTGAATGGCTGCAAGTCCGAATCCGAAATGGAAAAGGAGTCCGTTTGGTCAAAGCTTGAGGCGAATGCTTGCAACGAGGGGATTTCCTTTGAAACGATGCAGTATAGTAAAATGTTTCGCTTGGGGAAGCGATGCGGTAGGAATGTTGTGGAGATTCGCTCGGTTATGGGGCGCGATACTTTGGTGAAGCGTTTTGTCCTTTTGGATGAGGCTTATTCGGATGGGATTGCTACTGGGAGGACATGGGAGGGTTTCACCGTGCTGCATGTTCCATTGAAGCGCGTTGTGCCATTGTCGTCATCGCAGATTGGATTTATGTCGAGGCTTGGCGTGGTTGACCATATTGTCGGTGTGGGTGAAGGCAAGTATATTGTTGATAGCGTATTACATAGGAGTGCGGCAAGAGGCTCTGTTGTCGAAGTGGGTAACGGCTCTGCACTTTCGCTTGAAAAGCTGCTTGCTGTGAAGCCGGACTTGGTGATGACTTTTGCGACAGGTGGAGGCGAGGATGATTATGAAAGACTTGTGTCAGTTGGTGTTCCTCTGATGCTTACTTCAGAGTGGCAGGAAGATTCCCCTCTGGCAAAGTATGAATGGATAAAGCTGTATGGAAAGCTGTTTTGCGTGGCCTGGGTGGATTCTGTTTTTGAACAAGATAAATTGTCGTATGCAAGGAGGCTGGAGGATTATTCAATGGCGCCTGATACTCGCGAAAGCTCGAAGCCGCGTGTGCTTGCAGGAATGCCTTATGGTGGGGTGTGGTATGCACCTGGCGGAAAAAGCTATACTGCGCAACTGATTCATGATGCGGGTGGGCGTTACCTGTGGGCCGATGATACGACTCGCGAGATGAAACTTTCGCTGGAGGAAGTGTTCCTGCTTGCGGATAGTGCGGATGTATGGGTAAATCCGGGAATGTTTGCCTCTACTGGGGAAATGCTTGCTTCTGAACCTCGCGTGAAGGGAATCAAGGCGATTCGGGATAGGCGCGTGTTTCAGAATGATGGACGCCGGGGGGCTGGTGGCGGGAATGATTTTTACGAGGGGGCGGTTGCGCGCCCGGTTGAATTGCTCGAAAACCTGCATAATTGCTTTTTGGGCAAAAAAAGTTGCGATTCTTATGAAAAAAAAACGGTCCCCTATTACAAGTGGTATAGAAATATTTATAATTTTTAGCATATGAAAACGCATACAGGTATTGGTGATTGGATCGCTGCTAATTATGAACTTGGCATACCGTTTTTACAGCAGGTGCCCAGGGAATGTGCAGACTATTTGTTGTTGAATGCTCAGATTTGTGAGTATGATGCCGGTGATGTGATTATTCAAGGTGATCGCGAAGGTGAGTATTTCTGCGTCCTGCAGAGTGGACGCGCACAGATTTGTGGACAGATTCTCCCTGATGGCCATTACAATACGTTGGCTTATCTGGAAAGTGGAGCGTGCTTCGGCGAAATGTCAATTCTGTGCAACGAGCCTACTAGCAACACGGTGATTGCTGCCGAGGATGGCTGCACGGTGCTTCATATTCCTCGTGACGAGTTTGTGAAGTTCCTCGACAATAATCCGAATATCATGGTCTACCTGTACAAGGTGGCTGCTGACCGTCTGCGTGCGAAGAACCAGGCCTTTGATGAATTTGAACGCCTGTCGCTCCTTGCCTCGGCGAGGGTGCTTCCGTTTATCGATTTTGCACAGACGATGGAAAAGAGCCGCATTACGGGAACGGTCATTTTCGAATGCAATGGCGAAAAGGGCTTTATCGCGTTCCAGGACGGTCGCATTTGCTGTGCCAAGAGTGGCAAACTGGCAGGGCCGGACGCTCTTGAAAGGATGCTCTCGTGGGGCGATGACACATTGTTCAAACTGAATACGCACTTGATGCCGGACACGGTGAACATAAGCCAGATGACCGACACGACCAGTTTGATCTTGGATGCACTTAGAAATATTGATGAAAAACAAGGCGCCCATTAGTGGTGCAAAACAAAATGCCCGAGGTTAGGGCAAAGGAAAAAAGATGAACTACGCAGACGCAGGTGTTTCTCTGGCCCGTGCTGATCAAGCAATGGTGGGTGTCAAGAAATCCGTACGTACTACTTTCAACGAAGGCGTCCTTGGTGACGTCGGCAACTTCGGCGGCCTCTTCACGCTGAACCACCTGGGCATGAAGGACCCCGTCCTCGTAAGCTCAGTGGATGGCGTTGGCACGAAGCTCAAGGTGGATATTGAAATGGGTACCCACGAACTGCCGGGCCAGGACATCGTAAACCACTGCTGCGACGATATTCTCGTACAGGGCGCACGTCCGCTGTTCTTCCTCGACTATGTGGCTACCGGCCGCCTGGAACCGGGTGTCATGGACAAGATCGTGATGGGCATGGCGAAGGCTTGCCGTGAAAACAACCTTGTCCTCATCGGTGGCGAGACTGCCGAAATGCCGGGCTTCTACGGTCCGGGCGACTACGATATTTCCGGCACTATCGTGGGTGTCGTTGAACGCGAAAACATCATCGACGGAAAGAAGATTAAGCCGGGGACTATCATCCTCGGTCTCCCCTCTACCGGCTTACATACAAATGGCTATTCGCTTGCCCGTAAGGTGCTTTTCGAAGTGGCCGGCTACAAGGTGGATACATTGGTCGATGGCATGGACAAGACGATTGGCGAAGCGCTCACGATGCCGCACCGCAGCTACTATCCGAGCCTCATCGAACTTTGCGACCAGAAGATTATCCAGGGTCTTGCACACATTACGGGTTCTGGCTACCAGGGCAACATTCCGCGTATCCTCCCGGACGATGTCGATGTCATCATCGATCGCACCACTTGGGATCCTCCGATGATCTTCAAGCTCATCCAGCAGGCTGGCTCCGTTGAAAAGGACGAGATGTACTCGACCTTCAACATGGGCATGGGCATGCTCATCTTCATCGACCCGGCGGACAAGGCCAAGGTCACCGCTCATCTCGAAGCCAAGGGCGAAAAGTGGGTGCAGATCGGCGAAGTCGTGAAGGGCACGAAGCAGGTGAAGTTCAGAGACTAGAGCTTGCGCTGAAAAGAGCATGTGGGAATTGCGATGTCTGGTCGTAGTTCCCATTTCTTTATGGTAATCCTGGGTACGATTTGTGAACACTAAATGCTTTCATTTTTCTGTTTTTACATTTTTGTAACCTAGGTTTGATTAATTTTTTTATTGGTGATATGGAAGAAAGGTAAGGAGAATTATGAGGAATTTTCTATTGAAATCCTTGATTGCGGCTGGGGCATGTGCTATGATTTGTGCTTGCTCTGATGAAAATTCGGGCGATAGCAACTTTGTGACGCCGAATACTCCCAATTCGGAAATGTGTTCCAAGATGACGCTTCTCCGCGCGGGCTGGCTGGTGGAGTTCAACAATTCTTTCTTGATTGTTGGCGATGATGCGGTCGTAAGAGATGTGGCCGACCAGACGGTTGGTGCATTTGATGCTACGACCGGAAACATTTTGGACAATACCGGTGCCGTTGTCATGCAGAATGTAGACTTGAACAGTTTGACGCACTGCGATGCGAATTTTGTGCCGACGCCTGTATCTAGCGAGACTGTGCCTCCGGTGCCTGCCTCTTCTGCTTCCCCGGAAAATCCGCCGATGTCGGCTACGTCTAGCGCTGTGGTTCCGGCTAGCTCAACCACTGAGCCTCCGATTCCGGGTTCGTCTGCTGTTGTTCCGCCGACCTCTTCGGCTGAGGTGCCTGCAAGTTCCGCTGAAGTTCCTGTGGCAAGTTCCAGCAGCGCTGCACTGGATGCGAATGGGTTCCCGACGCTTGAATCCTACGGTGAACCTCCTGCCGAATACACCAAGGATATTTTGAGCAATAACCAGACCGGTTGGAACAGCCGCTACTGGGATGCTTGCAAGCCGCACTGCTCTTGGATTAGCGATGGTCAGGAAGGCAAGACCGATACGACGACCCAGGAATCCTATGTGAAGGGCATGACGACCGCCCGTAACTGCAACATCCATGATGTGGAAGTGCCTACGTTTACGCTTGGCCATGCGGTGAGCGAATACTGGATGGGTTACGAGGGAACAACGAATGCCTGTGGCGGTGGTGCGAAGGGTGTATTCACTTGCACCGATATGGCGCCTATCGCTGTAAACGAGAATCTTTCCTATGCATACGTGGCCGGCCCAGGTTCTGCAACGACTTGCGGCAAGTGCTTCCACTTGCAGTATGATGGCAGCTTCAAGGATGCTAGCGGCAACAACGCCCCGAAGGAAACGCACAAGGCGCTCAAGGGCAAGCACATCATCGTGATGACTTCGAATATCGGTCATGATGTTGAAAGAGGCCAGTTCGACTTGATGGTGCCGGGTGGCGGTGTTGGCGCTTTTGACGCCCTTTCTACTCAGGTGAATGGCGCTGGTATCAACTGGGGGGCTGGCTTCGGCGGGTTCCTCACGGAATGCCAGAGCAAGAATGGTTATGACAACAAATTGGAAGTTTATCAGCAGTGCGTGAAGGACATGTGCGATGCGGCCTTTGGCAACGCGGGTCTTCCGAACTTGCTTCGCGGCTGTCACTGGTTTGCCGACTGGTACATGGCTGCTGACAATCCGACTTACCATTGGGAAGAAGTGGAATGTCCGCAATACCTCTTGGACCATTACCTGACTCGTATCAATACGACGAAGGACAACAAGTACAAGTGGCATGACGACTGGTCTACTTATAAAGAAGGCGACGAACTTGAAACGCAGGATTGCTGGAGAGCTGGCGAAGACGGCCACAGCAAGGAAGGCTGCAATATTTAGTTTGTAAGTTTTGTTGTTGGTTAAAGGATGGCGGCTCCGCAAGGGCCGCCATTCCTTTTTGAAAGAGGCTGGAATTGAAGAAAATTTAGCCGATTTCTTTCCCGTCGCTGAAGGCGCTTCCGATGCGTTCGCCGATGGCGAAGTACCCGTGATTCGAGGTGTCGTAGCAGATGGGGTTCAGTTTTTTCACGTCCACCTTGTTGTTTGCGTCGAGCACGGAAGAATCGGCTGCGACGTTCACGATTTCGCCGAGGAGCAGTTCGGAATCTTCGTTGTAGCTGACCATCTTGCATTCGAGCGTGAGCGGAAGTTCCGCAATCAGCGGGGCGTCTACGTTTTCGCTCTTGACGGCGGGGAGGCCGGATTTGGCAAACTTGTCTGCAACCTTCTTGCCGCTCGTGATGCCGAGGTAGTCAATCGCCTTGATGTTCTGGGCGGTCGCCATGCTTACGGTGAACGCCTTGCGCACCTTGATGTTGTCCATCGTCTTGTGGCTATTGGCTACGTAGATGGCAATCTGGTTCATGTCGCTGATGCAGCCCCATGCGGCGACCATCGCGTTTGTGCTGCCGTCGTCGTTGTAGGTCGCGATGACCAGTGTCGGCTGCGGGTACAGATAAGGTTTCGCTCCAAGATTTTTACGCATGTGTGTCTCCCGTTTTTTACAAATAATAAGTATTTTATCAGCCATGGAAACAGGGGGGCATTATTTTTGTGGAGAACTGTTGTTGAAAAAATATCTAATTCTATTGATTTTGCCAGTTTTTTTGGTCGCATGTAAGGATTCTGCGGAAAAGACATCTCTCGACGCGGTTCTTGGTCAGTACTTGCGAGTCCGTTTTGATGTTATTTATGCAAATAATTCTGAACGCCCAAAAAGCTATGGCGCTCTGCAGGCCGTGTGGCCCGATATATGCGCCAAGGTGGGAAACTTGCCACAGAATGAGAGAATTGAATTTTACCTAAAGGTCTTTTATTACGATTGGATGTTGGATACGGAATCTTTGTGGAATATAGGACATTTAATTGTTTGCAATGGCGACTACAGGGAATTCAAGATTGCCATGCGGTCGTTTCTCGCAAATCCGGAAGGAACTTATGGACGTCGTGCAGAGCGAGGAAAATGGGTGATAGGTTACCTAAACTCGTTTCATTGCGAGAATGATATCTGCGAATGCGAGGAAGAGTGATGCCTTTTTAGGGTGAAATTTTAAAAGATTTTGCGTTTTCGGGAAGATGTGCTATATTGGATTTTGAGGTTTCGTGATGTTTAAACGCAAAATTTATAAAGAAATGTTGGAATGGAAGCGCCTTTCCGCTGGTTCTACCGCTCTTTTTATTGAAGGGGCGCGGCGAATAGGCAAAAGCACCATTGCCGAGACTTTTGCAAAAAATGAATATGACGATTATCTCGTAGTTGACTTTGCCAAGGTCAACTCTAAAGTGAAAAGCGTTTTTGAAGAAAATCTCAATGATATGACTTCTTTTTTCAGGAACCTTTTCCTGTTTACAGGAAAAAAGCCTAAAAAAGGAAAAATGGTCATTATTTTTGACGAAATACAACTATTCCCAAAGGCTCGCCAGGCGATAAAATACCTTGTTCAAGATGGCCGCTACGATTATATTGAAACTGGTTCGTTGATTTCCATAAAAAACACGTACAGGACATTTTGATTCCATCGGAGGAAGTCCGGATAAAAATGTTTCCCATGGATTTTGACGAGTTCCTGTGGGCGAATGGTGACGAACTGACTTCTGAAATTATTGCAGACGGCTTTAAAGAACGCAAACCTCTTGGCGCGCAAGTCCATCGAGCAGTTATGGAAAAATTTAGGACGTATATGGCTGTCGGCGGGATGCCCCAGGCTGTTGCAGATTTTGTAGACGGGAAAACGTTTGAACAGATTGATTTCACTAAACGCAGCATTCTTGCTCTTTATGAAGACGACCTTGTCAAGCATGATTCGGCTAATCGTGAAAATGCATCTGTCGTCTTTAAGCATATTCCTGAACAGTTGAATCGCAAAAACAGCATTTTTAAAATGTCTTCCATCAACAAAAATGCGCGTTACAAAAATTATGTAAATTCGTTTAACTTTATCCAGGAATCAATGATTGGCAATTGCTGTGTCAATGTATCCGAACCTGATGTCGCCCTTGAACTTTGTGCAGAAAATGACCGTTTTAAGCTTTACATGGGCGATACCGGACTCGTAGTGACTCAGATAATGAAATCGCAAAGAAATACAAGTGAAAATTTGTATGTAAGCCTAATCGGAAATAAACTTGGAACAAATCAGGGGATGGTTTTTGAAAATGTCGTGGCCCAAATGCTTCGCGCTAGGGGCTACGGATTATTTTTTCATGAGTTTGAATACAAGTCCAAAGGAGAGGCGTCCGAAAAAAAATACGAAATTGATTTTTTGGTCGTCAAAGGGAAGCGGATTTGCCCGATTGAGGTTAAATCATCAAGCTATAGGCAACATAAATCCTTTGATTGCCTGAGAAAGAAGTATCAGCTGAAGATGAACGAAAAATATATCCTTTACACAAAGGATCTTTGTGTGGAAGATGGTGTTATTTATCTGCCGCTTTATATGGCAGGAATGATTTAAATTTTTTTTTTGTTATCTTATTTCCTATGAAAATAGAGCAAATCAAAATTGACTTCAATGTGACGCCGGAAATCAAGCGTTTTGTGTATGTGTACTTGTTCGGTACGGCGGACGGGTGTTATTTGGTGGATTCCGGAGTTGCGGGTTGCGAAGCGGAAATAGAAAGATGCATGGCGCGCCTCGGTTTTGCTCCCGAGAACTTGAAAGGGATTTTTTTGACGCATGCGCATCCGGACCACATCGGCACTGCGAATTATTTCCGTACAAAGTACGGTAGCAAGGTTTATGCGAGTGCCGGCGAAAAGAGGTGGATTGAAAATATCGACGTGCAGTTTGCCGAACGCCCAATTCCGAATTTCTACAAACTGGCTGGCGCCTCGACGCCGGTGGATGTTGTCGTTAGCGATGGCGACAAAATTGAATTGTGCGATGGAAGCGTCTTGAATGTCGTTGCGACGCCTGGGCATTCTGCGGATGGAGTTTCGTACGTGCTGAACGATTGTGCCTTTATCGGCGATGCGATTCCTGTGAAAGGCGACATCCCGATTCTCGTGAACGTCCCTGATACGCGTGCGACGCTGAAGCGGATTGCCGCTCTTGGCTGTGCTTCGTTCTGCCCGGCCTGGGACCATACTTACGATGCTTCTGAAATTCAGGTGAAAGTTGCCGAGGCGGAAGCGTTACTCAATGCTATCGAGGGCGCGGTATCTGCGGCGGTAAAACAGAACGCTGTGCCGAATGCGAACTTGGAAGGCGTGAGTTTATCAGAAAGTGCGGACCTTGCGGCCATTGTCGATGAAGTCTGTGTGCGGCTCTCCGCTCCGATGCTCAAGCAGAATCCCCTTTTCAAGACGACCGTGAAAGCTTTCTTGTGAAGGGCGTGATGCTTGTGGAGTATTGGCTGTAAGCATCAGCCTGTCCCTGTACAGCCAACGCGGATTTGAAATTCAAGCATAAATGTGCGATTGGTGATAGATCCGAAGAAATCAATATGGCTGCCTTTTCCTTTAAAGAATCGAATTCCCAAGTCAAAAGCAGCTCTTGTTTCTCCCCCAGGAATTTTTGTCCCAGTCGAACCAATGAACTAAATGATGATTTTCGATGTGTACGTCCATCGTCATTCAATGGAATGTACGTATTACCGAAAAAGGTGTAAAGTAAAATAGATATCGGGCTTTTCCAAAATCATAATGGATATGGTCGAAATTGTTTTTCTTGCCGAAAAGACCATAGATGGCTCCACCAATTTCTACGACTAAGCCTGCGGCTGCGAGGATTAATGTTTCATTGGAAGGATAGGTACGGCTCTCTGCGGAAATCTGTAAATGCAGATTAGCCTTTTGCTTTCGGCTTCGTGCCTTTTTTCACTGTGAAGTAATTCTTCATGAACAGGCTGAAGTCCTCCTCGGCGATTTTCGGCATGGTGACTAATTTGTCGTAAATCCAGCAGAGCTGTTCGTCGGTCAGGACGGCGACGTATCCGTCCTTGCGGAAGACTTTCAGCTTCAAAAGTCCGCTGTCCCACTTGTTCGAGAGCTTGAAATCTTCGAGGAGGTGGGAGTGTTCCTTGGTGATTGCGATTTTTTCGACGAAACTGTAGACGGGCGCGTAGTCGTTAGGGTTACAAAGATGCAAAAGACCGTTGCGTGCGTTGGCGGGGTTCTTCGCAAATTTCTTGGTGCAGAAGTCCTCGAGGATGACCTTGATTTCGCTCACGGTCTTGCCCTTGGTGGCAGCGGGCAATGTGGAATACTGATTCAGTACGCCCTGCAAAAAGGAAAGGTCCCAAATTTTGGAGGAAGTGCCGGTACCCGGTTTCCAGAGGCCGGCCTTGCCTTTGCCTGTGGCTCCAATTTCGTGAAGTGCTGTTGCCTGCGGTGCAAAGTCGGTGACGTTTCCTGTAGTGGGCGGGGTTGGAATTTGGGGCTGGTTTTCACCGAGGAAGTTTTCGGCGAGGAACTGGTCGAATGCGTCGTATACGGCTTCCATGCCGGGAACTTTGAAGCGCGGTGCTTTGCTTTCTTTAATCTCTTTAATTGTAGCCATTTTTACATCCTTCTATTGTTTCTTTCAATCTATCAAAATATAGACCGAAATGATGGCTTTGTTTGTAAATGTTTTTTGAAAAAGCGGCTTTTACAGTGGCTATTGCATTCAAGTCCCCCGATCGGGTCGGGGGTGAAAATGTGGAGCGAAGCGGGTACCTTAGAGTTCGATGCCTGTTTCGCGCTGCGTGATGGTGGTCGAGGCGGCGCGGAATGTGTCGGGGTTCGCGATAATCTCGACGCATTTCTTGGCGCGCGTGATGCCTGTGTAAAGAATTTGGTTCGTGAGGAGCGGATGCCCCGGCTGCCTTGGCAGGAACATCGTGATGCGGCTGTATTCCGAGCCTTGCGACTTGTGGATGGTTATCGCGAATGCGGACTCGATGGAATCCTCTGGCAGAATGGAGAGCGGGTAGAAGACGTAGTTGTCGCGCAAGGTGTCGCTGTCTTGCGTGGGCGCCTTTTTCAGCATCAGGTAGGGCGTGTTGCCGTCGAAGATGACGATTCCCGTGTCGCCGTTGTAGAGCTTGTACATCTCCTGGTTGCGCGTGATAATCAAAAGCTGCCCGGGGAAGAAATCCGAATTCTGGATGTCGGTCGTTTTCGAGGATTTTTTCCAGAGGCTGCGGAGCTTGCTACAGACTTTCTTGTTCAGGTTCTCGACGCCGCGGGAGCCGTGGCGTTCTGCCGAGAGCATGCGCTGGGTGAGGCTCAGGTTCCAGAGTTCGTCGCGGATTTCCGTTTCGCCTGTCGCCATGTCGGGGTGGATTTTTTCGGCAAGTTCCGGGAGGCGCTTGAAGTCTCCAATCCAGTCGCTTACGATTTTTTCGATGCGCTTTTCTTCGGTTTTCTTGTTGGTCTTGGTTTCGTTTTCCGGTTCCAGGCGGTAGTAGGAGACGCAGTCCTTCATCTTGATGCTGGTTTCGCCCTGCTGCATGGTGTCGCCGGTAGTGCTCAGTGCCGGGTGCAGCAGAAAATCGTGGCTTTCGAAGCGGCTTGTGTCGTGGGATTCCGCAATTTTCTTGATTTCGTATGCAAGACGTCCGATGAGGGAATCGTCGGTAAAGCGGTTCGAGATTTTGAGCTTGACTGTGAAATTGCGACCGCTATTCCTGGGCTTCAAAATTTCGCCGAGGACGGCGCCCGAATCGACGGACGGAAGCTGGTACGGGTCGCCCAGGATGAAGAGGCGTGCGCCTTCGGGAATCGCCTGCAAAAGTGCTGCGAACATCTCGATGTCGATCATGCTCGCCTCGTCGATGACGAAGATGGACTTGGGCGAGAACTGCTCATCCTTGTTGTAGTGGAAGTCGCCTTTTTCGCGGGAGAATTTTAGAAGACGGTGGATGGTGCTGCTTTCGAGGTCCTTGAGTTTCTTGTAGATGCGCTTGCCTGATTCGCTTTCCTTGACGGAATCCTCGATGGCGGAGAGACCGTCGGAGAGGCTTTCGCGCATGCGGTCTGCGGCTTTTCCGCTAGGGGCCGCCAGGTAGATGGTCCAGTCGAGCATCTCGGAGTTGGATTGCAGCAATTTCCACAGGATGTAGAGTACGACGGTCGTCTTTCCGGTGCCGGGGCCGCCTGTGATAATCAGGTTCTCGTTTAGGCCGCGGAGGATGGCGGTCGCCTGATGCTCGTTTACGAGGAACGGTTTCCCGTTGATGGGTTTGCGGATTTTCGAGATTTCCTTGATGCAGTCCTGGACGCTTTGAGCGCTCGGGATGCTTCCGTCCTTGAAGAGGATTTCCGCCGATTTTTCGATGTAGCACTTGGCGTTGAAATGCTTTGCGAAGTAGAGGTGTTGCTCGTTGTCGCCGGCGATGATGAGCGGCTTTGCGAATTCGTCGTTGTCGATGGCTTCGTTGCCGAGGCGCCCTTCCACGATTTCGGAATACTTGAGCGTCTGCATTTCGGCGGTGCCGATATCGATGATGCTTGAAAAATCCTGGTCGCTCGGGAAGTCCTCTTCGCTGATTTCTTCTTCGGAGGTGCTGATGTTCAGCTGCACAAGGCCGCGCCATTTCCTCGACCACATCGAGAGAATGCCGCCGTCATAAAGCGGCAGGCGCGTGTTCCCGTCGTCGAACAGCGAAAAGCAGAGCGCTAGGAATTTTTTCGCAATGAGGCTCATGTCCGGCTGTATTGCAAAAAGCAGATCGAGCAAGTGGCGGTCAATGGCGGCAATGCCGCGCATCTCCTTGAGCGCATCGTAGAATTCTTCAAAATTATCTGTATTAATGAAATCCTTCATAAAGTTCTACCTGCCCATCAGTTTTTCAATTTCACCGTAGGCCTTCTTGAGGTCCGCGTAGTTTTTCCATGTCTGTGCGTAGATGCCCTTGTCGGTGCCTCCCTGGGTGCCGCGCACGAATGCATAGTAGATGCCGCCGAAGTGGTTGTCGAAGATTTCCTCGTCGGTCAGGTTCTCGGAGGTGCCTTCGCCGTAGAACTGCCGTAGCCACTGGATAAGGCAGTAGCTGTAAAGGACGCGCTGTATAGAGTAATCGCTATCGACGCGCTCCTTCAATGCGGCAGGCGTGTAGCGGTTTTCCTCGATGACGTCGGATTTCCAGTCGAGAATGCTGTAGCGCTTGCGGCCTTCTGCATCGGTGCGCAGGAACATCAAGTCGATGAAGCCCTTGCAGAATCGGTGGAGCTTCGCCTCGATGCTGTTGCCGCTTTCGTCAGCGTTCGCAATGTCGCCTTTGCCGCTGTTGATGCTTGCGCTTGCGTTCAGGTTGAACTGCATTTCGGGTTTGTGGTCCGTAAGCGGGATATCGATTAATGCGAAAGTCTCGCCTGTCGGGGCGTTCCCCTTGATGACGGGGATTCTTGCATTCAGCGTATTCCAGAGGTAGCTGATGGCAATTTCCGTCCACGCTTCCTTGTGATTCCAGATGGGGAGCGATTCGTTTCGGAATTCTTCCTCGACGACGTTTATGCTTTTGGGGTCTTGCAGGGCGTCTTCCAAGGTTTTCAGCTGCTTGCCGATTTCGTGGAACTTGGCGCGTTCGAAGATGCGGTGGATGGCGTTGCCGAGTTTGCTTCCGCGGGGGAACTTCTTTGCGCTTTCGCCGTATTGACTTTGATAGTCGCAGGATTTGTCGAGCGGCAGGGAGCAATCAAGCGCATTCACGTCGATGCTCTTGATAAGGACCTTGCTTGTGCGGCTTTCGTCGTCGCCGTTCTGGTCGATGGGGGTGTCATCCTCGTTGCTGATGATGTTGTCCGCCTTGCCGGAGAGCGACGAGTAGGAATACTGCATGATGCAGGCATGCGGAACTTGCTTTTGCAAATTGCGCATGACGCTTTTCTGGTTCTCGATTTCCTCCCCGATTTCCTGGCTCGATTTTGCGGAGGCGCTGTTGCCGTTGAGTTCGTTTTCACTCAGCGGTTGCAGAATATCATTTTTTACCTGGTTCTTCTTGTCGATGCTGCGCCATTTGCAGTCGGTTTGCAGAAGGGTGTAGCAGGGGTATTCGAGTTTTGCCTTGCCGCTGTTTTCGACGCATGCAGCGGTTTTGCAGAATTCCTGATGCGAATCGTAAAGGAACTGGAATTCCGCCTTGGTGCTTGAGGAGCCATCCTTCTTGGCGGTTGTCCAGTTCTTGTAGCGAGGCAGCACAAGGATTGAGGAGGCGCGTGTGAAATCAACGTAAAAGAGGCGCTTCCATTCCTCCAGTTCCTCGGCTTCGCGGAAAGTTTTTGCGATTGCTCCGAGGCCAAGGTGGATTCCGTTTTCGCCGTGGTAAAGGAACGGACCTTTCACCAGGTTGTTTGTGCCTTTGAATCCGGCGACAGAAATCACCACGGGGAACTCCAATCCCTTGGAAGCATGAATCGTCATGACCTGGACGGCATCGTAGTCGGTGCCTTTTTCCACGAGGTTTCCGTCTTCATCGTCGGCGTCTTCGCGGAAGGCGGCGAGGCCTTCGAGGTGGCGGACTAAATCTTCCAGGGAACAGTTGTGGCTGTAGAGAAATTCTACGGCGTAGTTTCCGATTTGGCGGAGCTTCGCCAAGTTTTGCAGCTTGGAGATGTCCATGAGACGCTCTTCGATTTGCGTATCGCTGTAGATGCGTTCCATCATCTCGGCGTAGCGGCGCTTGAGTGCGAGGTCGCGCCAGGCGTTGAGCAGCTTGCGTTCACGGTTGTTCGGATCGTCGAACGTCTTGCTGTCAACGTAATGGAGTTCGTCCATGCTGTGGTCCAAATCGTCGAATGCGACTTCGCGCCCTTCGATGAAACATTTTCTGCTGGCATCGGGCTTGATGAAAATGGTCTTGAAGAAGTCGGTAATCAACACTTCGCTTAGGAGCCTGCGGTTCCATGCGGAAAAATCGGGGGCATTTAGCGCGCGGAACATTGCAATCCATTCGGCGCATTCGCGGCTGTTGAAAAGGTTGCTGTCCTTGTAGCGGCTGAACGGGACGCCTGCCTGCCGCATGGCCTCCTCGATGATTTCCATTTCGCTGCGGGTGCGGGCGAGGATGGCGAAGTCCTTGAAGGAGACGTTGCGGTAGTTGCGGCAATTTTTCTTGTCGAAGACTTGCAGTCTCGTTTTGCCATTTTTGAAGGAGCACCAGTTTACGATTTTGGAAACTGCGGTGCGCGCAAATTCGAGGCTTGAGACTCCGTCTTCGCTGACCCATATCGGAGCGACTTCGCAATCGTCAATCATCGGTGGCGCCTTCGTCTGGCCTTCGTTTGCGGGTGCGTTGGAAGGCAGGAATTGGACCAGTTCGGGCGAGTCCTTTGCCGGGGTGAAGAAGGCGCCCTTGAAAAGTTCGTTGCAGCCTTCGATGATTCCCGTAGTGGAGCGGAAGTTGCTGTTTAGGGAGGCGCCATTCCTGATTTCTTCGATAGCTTCCTTGTAGACGTTCACATCGGCGCCCTGGAAACTGTAGATGGACTGTTTCGGGTCACCGACGACGAAGATGGAATGGTCCTTTACAGGCTTGCCGTTGTCTTTGAGGAATACGGTGCGGAAAATGTCCCACTGCAATTTGTTCGTATCCTGGAATTCGTCGATGATGGCAAAACTGTACTGTTCGCGGAGTTTCGCTTTCAGGTTGTCGCCTTCGGTAATCGCCTTGTGCACCGAGAGAATCATGTCGTTGAAGGATTGCGTCTTGTCATCCTTCTTTACTTTTTGCCACTGGTCGAAAATCACCGGAATCTGCTTTATGACAAATGCCTCGTACTGGAGACGTTCCAATTCTTTCCTTGCATTCTTCAGGAATTCCTTGACGCTCTTGATGGCGTTGAAATGTTCCGCGGGAACGCTTTTGATGTAGCGGGCCTGATAAGAATTGCCATTGAACAGTTCCTTTGATTCCGCATTCCAGGATTTGATTTCCTTGACAAAACCATCCGCTTTTGAATCTGTTTGCGCTACGGCTTCAAAATAACGCAGTTCCTCTTCGAAGCCGGGGATGATTCTCAAGTCGTCGAAATTTTTTGCATTTGTCAGCTGCTCCAAAATTTCCATTGAAAGTTTATTTCCGTTTAATTCCGGCAGGGACGCTGCATCCAGCGGAATGATTTCGCCGGACTTGTTTTTTCCTTTGTAGCTGTTGACGGCATTGACGATGCTTATTTTCAATTCTTCTTCCAATGCTTCGGTTGATTTTCCCTGGAGAATTTTCTGGAAGTCGAAATCGCTTGCCCAGACATCGCGGATATACTGCTCCACAAGGCCCATGACGTTTGCGTCGTCTACCATTCCCATGTTGAACGGACGGCCCGCATCGTAGGCGTATTCCTTCAGCGCTTTTTGGCAGAAGGAATGGATGGTGAAAATGGCGGCATTGTCTACATCCTGATTCGCCTTTGCGAACAAGGCGAGAACTGCCTTGGAGAGTTCCTTTTCGGTGGCGTCGTCCTTGTTGATTTTTTTGTATTCGAGGACTTCGTTGATTTTTTTGCGGATGCGGTCCTTCAGTTCGCCTGCCGCTTTTTCGGTGTAGGTGACAATCAGAATTTTCTTGAGCGGTGTGCCTTCGCTAATCAGCTTGGAGACCATGAGCTGAATCGTGTACGTCTTGCCCGTGCCTGCGGATGCTTCGATGAAGAGGCTTTGCTTTGAATTGAAATTCCTGAGGTCGAAACTTTTCATTTTTACGCCTCCTTCTTTTTCTTGGCAGGCTTTTTCTCGGCGGTCTTGGCGGCACTTTTTTCGGCGTTTTTCTCGGCGCCTTTTTCCTTGGCGGGCTTCTCGTAGGGCTCGATTTGCATCAGGGACTTCATCTTGGCGCAGGCTTCTGCCCACTGCTCCTGGAATTTTTCCGCATCGAATCCCACATCCTTCGCGGGGTCGAACAGCGTTTTTTTGCCGAAGTATTTCCAGGGTCCGTCCAGGAGCTTTTGCCTATAGCTGTAGATGTCGTCGCTCTCCTTGATGCTATCGAAGAGGTCGGCAGGGACGGCTTTGCTGTAGGGCATCTTCTTTTGCGCAAGGCAACCGTAAGCTTCGTTGTAGATTTGCTCCAGCATCTGCTTTGCCTTTTCTGGCGACAGGGAGATAGCCGTAGTCGCGGGGCCGCCCAGCCCCATGTCGCAGGAGTAGATGGAAATGCCAATTGTCTGTTTTTTGCTCTTGCTTTCGGGATGCTTTTCGCACTTGAGCGCAAGCAAGGCGAGTGCCTTGATGTAGGGACCCGCGTATTTGCTCAGCTTGATTTTATCGGCGGCGGCGCTGGAGGTTGTCACGGAAATAATTTCGGTGACATCGGAAAGTTCCTTGCTGTTGCACCAGTCCATGGTTCCGGAGAGGTTCCACTTGGTACCGTCGCCGCGCAAAAGTTGCAAGTCCTGCAAGCGGTCCTTGTAAGTCCAGCTTTCCCTGATTTCTTTTGCCTTCTCGCCCATTTGCATGAGGATGACGTTCTTCATGACGTTCAGCTCGTTCCAGATTTTATCGCCGAAAATCTTGTCCGGCATTTTGCCTTTCAGCTTGGAATCACGCTTGAATTTTTCGAGTTCGTCCTCTTTGCCGGAAAGTTCAGCCGCAAGCATCATCTTTAAAAGCTTGCTTTCTTCCAGACGGTCGAAGTAGATGGGCTCGAAGAGTTCCTTTTCCGGGTCGTCCTCGTCTTCTTCCATCATCATGAGGCCGATGCGGAATTCGAAGGGGTCTTCCAGGAACTTGCGCAATTGGAACAGCGAGACGCGTTCCGGAATCTTGATGGTGATGTTCTTTGCGTCGGTGGATTCGTCGCCGCGGATTTTCAGATTCGTATGCGCATGGGCGTTCCCGTTGTGAATCATGTCCACGTAGGCTTTCTTGTTGCGGAGGCTCTTTGGCGTAAACAGCTCCGAAGTATCGCGGGTCTCGTCCAGGGAAATCTTTTCCTTTTTCCATTCGATGTGGTTTTTCTCGAGGAATTTCTGGATGTCGTTTACCACGGAGGTCGGGTAGAGTTCGGCGTCCTTCCTGATGTCCTGATCCACGTAGCTGATGTGGAAACCCTCGCTTACGCTCATGAGCTGGGAGAGGAATGCGTAGCGGCGCTTTGCAATGGGGGAATCGTCACCTGGCCAGGGGCGGCAGGACTTGCGCAAATCCAGCGTGTTCTGTTGCTTTGCGCCTGGGAAGTTGATGGAATCGCCTCCGATGAAGAACAGGTGCTTTACGGGAATGATGCGGTTCGGGATGAAGTTCATGAACGTGATTCCGTTGACGAAGAGGTTTCCGCAGCTGTAGGCGGAACCTTGTGCCGCTGTAATCAGGCTCTGCTCAATAATCTTCCATGAAATCGTCTCGATTCCTGTATCCAGCTGGTACCGCAGATTTTCGACGGATTCGTTGACGCGCTTGTAGACGACGGATTCGCCTGCAAGACTGTCGGCGGAGTTTGCCATGGCAAGCCATGCGTTCAGATGGTCGCTCAGTTTGTTCAAGTCCGCGATTCCGTCCTGGGAACCGAAGGCAATCCAATCGTTGAGGTCGTTGATGGCCTCGATGAAGCGACAGAGGCTTGCGTTGTTGCTCGTCGCCATGTCGGAATAGGGTTTCAGCGCGTCGTCGTCGCCGGTGAACTTCGAGAGGTTCTTCGTCATTTTCGCAAGCAGCAGCCTGCGTGCTCCGTAAGTCCAGTCCTGCTTCTTGGATTCGCGATTGCGGTAGACGTTGGTTTCCTCAATCCACGTTTCCCAGCTGTCGATGTATTCTTCCTTGATGCAGCGCGTGTTTTGCACAACGGGGTTGCGCATGAGGCTGAAAAATTGCGGGCGGCTGATGGTTTTACCGTTGAGAATGACGAATAAGTCGCGAATCGCCTGTTCCGTTAGGGAGCTGTGCGCCGGCGAATCGACGATGGAGAAGGGGACGTGGAGGGAGCTGTCGCATTTTTCGCCTGAGGGTCGTTCCGGCGTCTGGTCGAATACGGTCTTGATGGCGGTGCGGTAGCTGTCCAGGTCGGGGGAGACGACGAGGATCTCGTTTACGCGGGCGCCCTTTTGCATGAGCTTGCAGATGCGCGAATGCAGCGCTTCCATTTCGCGGATTTTCGTCGGTGCCGCGGAAACGGTGAGGCTTGTGTCGCAGCTGTCGGCGGTCGCGACAGTCGCGGCGGGAGATGTGGCGGCAACATTTACAGCGGCGGTCGCGGATTTCGCTGCTGTTGCGGTTGCATCTGTTGTGTCGGCATCCGTGTTGTTTGCTTCGACTTTGTTGATGCGGTTCGCAATCGCGTATTGCAGCTTGTGCAGGAGCGTGTCCTGCGGCAAATCGCTCGCGGCTATTGCGGTCGCACCTCCGACCTTGAAGTCAAAATCGTAGTTGGCTGCCTGGCACCAAAGCTTGATGTTTTCGCGCCCGGACTTTCCCCAGGTGCAAAGGAGACTGTTTTCAGCTTCCTCCTCGGCGGGGTTCGTGTATTCGGAAATGTCGTCCGGGTCGGTGACGGAGCATTCCTGCAAGTTGACATTCATGCGCCGCTTGATATCGTCCAGGTTGTTGCCCGCCTTGTCCTTCCACTCGCCACCTTTGGATTTCCAGTTGTGATGCAGTGTATTGCGCGAAAGGTCTTCCCAGAACTCCATGCACGGATTTTGGATGTAGGCGTAAATGTCGTGATTTTCTGCGAACTTGTGGAGAATGACACGGTAGAACTGCCCCATGCCGGAGAGTCCGAAAACGAACAGCGGCCTGTCCTGGATTTTTTCCAGATGGAATTTCGCCTTGCCGTTCTTGTCGAAGCAGCTGTAGTAGAGGAACGGAATCGTGAGATAAGTAATGACGTCGTCCTTCTTGCGTTCCGCTTCTTTTTTGAAGACGCGGGTGAGCAGGGAATCCTCGCCGTCATGACTGTGAAAGATGGCGGAATAGAGTTTCTGCTGCCACTTTTCGCGGGTCGCCACGTCGCCATTTCTTGCGGCAAAGAACGGCTGCAAGTTTCCTTGTTTCCACTTGTCCAGAATGCCGCTCGCATCGCTTCCGTCCGCATTCTTGATGAAATCCCTGGGGCGGCTAGTCTCGTAATCCAGAAACAGAGTCGCCATCTTGGTTGCAAAGTCAAAAAGATGCGTTTCATCTAAAACGGACTTACCATTTGCATCTTCCGCAATCAGATAGCGCAGGACTTCGTTCCCCAGTTTCTCGTAGTTGTAGGTGCCGCCGTCCTGCATCTTCAAGTATGCAAGAATCACGTTGCACAGCATGTCGGCGGACAGCTTCTTTTTGCGTGTATCGTCGCCCACCAAAATTTCCAGCAGGAACTTGTCAATCATCATGGAGTTGAATCCGGCGACAACATTCTTCTTTTGTACCCATTTCAGGCGGAACCACTGTTCCAGTTTCGGGTCTGGGAAAACGACAACCGGAGCTTCAAACGGATTCTTCCAGGATTTCGAAATGGCCTCGATCATCTCGTCGGCGAGGCTTTCCAGATT
The DNA here is from genome assembly GCA_045617325.1 of Fibrobacter sp. Classification (GTDB taxonomy): domain Bacteria; phylum Fibrobacterota; class Fibrobacteria; order Fibrobacterales; family Fibrobacteraceae; genus Fibrobacter. The sequence continues at coordinate 637 of JAZLIJ010000020.1, read as the reverse complement.
CAATGCGAATTTCAAGTGCAACATAACATCAATTTAAATTTGTACAGATGTCAGTTGGTGACATTTTGGAAAAAACTTTGCTTTTTAATTATAAGTTATGAAATATGAGTTATGAAAAAAGAAAAAAATGCAGCTGAAAATATGCTTGCATTCGTATCCCTAGCCGCTAAAATCTCATAATTCATAAATAATAACTCATACTTCATCATGGATTCTATCGCTTCAGTCACCCTGGAACGACGCGATAGGGGCTAGAATGACGATGCAAAGAAAGTTCATGATGACCGAGCGGTTGTGGCTGAATGTTACAAAGAATGTCACCCTGGAACGGAACGAAGTGAAGTGATAGGGGCCATGATAACAGATCGAGGGTGTCAAAACGGAATATCGCTCAAACCACGGTTCCGCAGTGCCAAAAATCTCTCAATCCACCAGCTAAACAGCGCATTTTCTCGAATTGGCTGGTGTCCCCGGCCTCAAACCACGGTTCCGTAGCGCCAAAAATCCCCTAATCCACCAGCCAAACAGCGTATTTTCTCGAATTGGCTGGTGTCCCCGGCCTCAAACCACGGTTCCGTAGCGCCAAAAATCCCCTAATCCACCAGCTAAACAGCGCATTTTCTCGAATTGGCTGGTG
>JAZLIJ010000019.1:0-10761 GCA_045617325.1 Fibrobacter sp. | reverse complement strand
CTCGAAACGACGACATCGGCGGTGCAGATACAATCTCGATTTACGGTGGCGACAACACGGTAATGGGCGGTGCTGATGCAGACGCAATCTCCATCGGCGAAATGGGCACTGTTGTGAGCGACAACAACGTTGTTCTCGGTGACGGTGGCCGCTACGAACGCAATGGCGCATCTGTCGAAATCAAGACGACGAACGACGCTATCGGCGGTGCCGATGCAATCGCGATTTTCGGCGGCAAGAATGTTGCCATGGGTGGTGCAGACAATGATGATATCGATATTGTCGGTTCTGTGAACGTTGTTTTAGGCGATGGCGGTGTTGCTAACTTTGTTCAAAATGACGTTAATGCTTATGCAACGGAAGGCTTGAACCAGGTTGAAACGACTGCTGACGATAAGGGCGGCGTTGATAGTATTGATATTCGCGGAAATCAGAACGTGGTGATGGGCGGCGCTGATGATGATTTCATCAACATCGGTGGTAATGCTTCTGAAAATGTGGCTGGCTCCGATAATGTCGTGGTGGGTGATGGCGGTAAGTATGTCGTCAAGTCCGATTATCAGACTGTGAATACAAAGAGTGAAATTTACGGTGGCGTTGACCATATTACCACGGGCGATGGCAAGAACATTGTCTTGGGCGGTAAGGATGCTGACTATATCACTACTGGAATGGGGAATGACGTTCTTGTCGGTGATGGTGGTGCTGTGTTGATGGATGATTTACACAACGCTTTGTTTGTAACGAACAGCGGTTACAATACGAATGATGTTGATGAAAACGGAAATCGCATTGGAACGGCTGGTGCCGACGTCATCAAGACAACCGGTGGTGATAACGTCATCTTTGGCGGTTTGAACGATATTGCCCGTATTGACGAGTCAACAGGCTCGAATGGCTCCAAGGAAGATTTGATTACAACGGGTGAGGGCAAGGATGTTATTTTCGGTGATAATGCCTATGCGACATTCCGTGGAAATGCGGACCTTGTCAATACAACTGATGCGAAATTCCAGGATGTAGCCGATATGCTTGCATTTAGCGATGTAGTGCAAATGGATACCGAATCCATCTTGAGTTTCAATTTCCAGGGCGATTCCAAGGCTATCGGCGCTGATCAGTTTGCAGGAGTCTCTTCTACAAATTCCAACAGCGGCGATGATTTCAATGCGAAGAATTGGAATAATATCACAGGACATTTGTCTGGAACGTATGGTAACGATGATAAGGAAATTGTCCGCTTCGATGATGGCTCCCGTGCAAGTGCGGTGAGCGTAAGTTACGGCGGCCATGAATCTCAGCGTACTACTTCTATAGATAATTACGTCAATTTGAAAACCTACAGCCAATGGAATAATGCTTCTGATGGAAACTCCATTCTCATGAATTCCGGGCTTATGACGGTTGCTCCGAATAATGGACAGAACGTGAACATCCTGGAAGTGGTTGTTGATGGATTGGCGCAGTATTATGAAAGTTACCAAGTTGCGGTTTACCTTGACATTCCGGATTCTCAGGCTAGACCTGGACAGGGAATTCGCAAGGTGACGTTGACTGCCGGAGACCACAAGGAATCGTACTTTGTTGACGATAACGCCAACTTTAATTTCAGGGGCCAGTTTATAAAATCAACAAGCGGAACTTCCAATTGTTCCGCAGCAAATTATGTAGTCTTTGATGTGGCAAAGGAATTTGCCTGTGACCGCATTGTCATTACCATCGAAGATGCTATTACAGACCGCAATAGCAATAATTTGATGGGTATCGCAGGGCTTCAGGTTAAGGGAACGCTCCATAAGCAAGATGTGGCTTCTTCTGCAGATGTTGACTTTGGCGGAAATGACGTCGTCAATTCTGCTGGCGGAGACGATATAGTCGTGGGCGGAACTGGCAGCGATGTCATTTCCACCTACGGAGACGAACGCTACGGTATCTACGATAATGATGTCGTCTTTGGCGACAATGCCAAGATGCTTCTTGTGGATAGAGATTCCGATGATTCTACAGCGACCGAGATTGCCAAGGCGGAATCCATTGCAGCAACGAATCTTACCGCAAAAGCAAGCTACGATGACGTTATTCGCACTGGCGATGGCGATGATGTCGTTGTTGGTGGAATCGGACACGATGTCATCTTCTCGGGTGATGTCAAGAATGCAGAAAACGGCTTGCTTGATAAGAACGAAAATATTCCTGCTCCGGTTGAAAGTCAAAATGGCGTGATGCTAGAGAATCTCGATGTCTTGAGCATTAACTTTACATCGAAGAATAGCAGTAGCGATAGCCGCATTTCAAGAGGCGAAGCCGCAGGTGCTGTTGTCGATGATAACTGGTATAACTTCTATCGCAATGATCGCGGCTTGATTGTCGCTGATCGCAATGTTGATGGAGTCAATCAGAATACCTTGAACAACAAGATGAACGACATTGTCAATAGGCATCTCAAGAACGACCTTGCGACGGTTGAAAATGTAAATGTCGAAATGTATGGTTGCAACGTTCAAGGCGGCAACAATCTTGGGACTTCGATATTAACCGAGGAAAATTCCGATGAACTCGATGGCGATACAAGCAATTCCAAGTTGTTCAATTCTTATTTGGCGGTGCACTCTCAAGAAGAAATCGTCTTGAAGCTGACCGGTTTGGATAAGTTTACAAGCAACAAGGATTGCGGAACGCAAATCAACGGCCATAATACATACGATGTCTATTTGTACTTGGATGGCGACAATAGCGATACCGATTCTTACAATTACCTATTCCAGATTGTCGCTGAAGCGAACAAGGCCGGTTACATGGGCGATACTCGTTATCTGAATGACTGGACAGGGCATTACTTTGATGGCGATTATCGTGAAGCCAATGCGTCTGGAATGGCGGCTGACGTTGATGCCATGCGCGATGGTATTACTCCGAGAATTGAATTTATCGGTAATTACGTCGTGTTCCACGAAGTCTACGGTGACGATTTTACAGTTCGTATTCGCAACTATAACGTACCCGGTACAAATCAATGGCCGAAGAGCTTGCCGCTTATTTCCGCCATCCAGATTGTGACTGGTTCGGGTCGCTACAATCTGGATGAAAATGGTAATCCGGTTTGTGAAGTGAATGAAGATGAAGCTTTGAAATACTCCTATGCCGATATTGCTTTGGGTGGCGACCATGACAAGGACCTTGTCTTTGGTGACGATGCCTATTTGGAATTTGACAGGGATGTTCCGTATTACGCAGATGAAAATCTTCAGGATTTTAAGAACCGTGTGATTACCGCGAACTCCATCGCCATCAAGCATGATGATGCCGTCAACGGCAAGACGAACGATGTCATCGTGACAGGCAAGGATCGTGACGTTGTTGTTGGTGGCGAAGGTTCTGATAAGATTAGAACAGGCGCTTCGGACGACGTTGCACTTGGCGACAATGCAAACTTGATGATGGAGCACAACAACCCGATTGGCGTGTTTGCTCCGAATACCGAGATTACGCTTGAAGATCAAATGATGAAACCCTATACCAACGAGGATTATCTTGGACATGATGGCGTATCTGTAGATACCATTCAGCGCAAGTACAATCCGAATTGGGGCAACCAGAACAACGGTTACTGGGGCTGGGGCGCAAATGGTTTTGGCTGGTATAGCTACAACGACAATGCGCAGGGCTCCATTGACGGTATCAAGGAACCAGAAGACGTCGAGAATACAGGCCGCAAGGATGATATTGTCGATAACAACGGACAAAATCTGCTGATTGAAGGCAAGACGAGTACCGAGGCTTTGTATACGGGACCGCGTGTTGATGAAACGGATGAATCGGAAAATATCGACCCTGAAAATGGAGAATCTGGCAGCAGTGAATCCGGCAACAGCGGTGAAAGTGGAGAATCCGGTAGCGGCAGCAGTGAATCCGGCAACGGTGAAAGTGGTAACACTGGAAGCGAAACTCCGGAACAGCCTACCGTTAATACGCAGTACATCGCCGGTTCGTTCAATATGGTGGAACTCAAGGCGAATGAGACTGTTCGTCTGGTCATCACAGATTGGCCGAAGGGCAACCAGTACTGGACTCCGAATACCATTTTGCAGCTGAACAACTGCGACGGCGGCTACCTTCCGGAGATGACCTGGAATTGGGTTGATGAAAAGGGCAAGACGCATTCCGAAAAGAAAAATGGCGACTATTATGAAACGGTCGATATTCCGAATGGTGTAAATACTACAGAAGGTAATTACATTGTTGTGGAAGTGACTTGCAAGGTAGATGCCCGAATTCTTGTCACGGTGGCGAATTCCTAAAATTAGGCCGCTAAGGTAAATTCAGGTACCGGTTTTGAAGACAATCTTGTTCTTCGGGCCGGTACCTTTTATGTTGTAGAATGTGTCAAAAATTAGCGCATGTTTCAATCCAATCGCTGAATGCGCCTGTAGTCAAACAAAAAAGCTCGCCGCAGGGCGAACTTTTTTTTCGTTTTGTTTAGAGTATTTTTACCACCAGAGCTTGAGTCTCAAGTAGTCGATTGCTTGATGCGAAAGAATCCACCAGAGAGTCTTCTTTCCGGCGTAGATTTTTGCGACACCGGTCATTCCCGGACGGAACCAGGACGGAACCTCGTCTGTGAATTCGCCACGCACGGGGAAGGTATTCTCCTGTTCTTTCACAGTGGCGGTCGGGCTTATGCGCTCGCTCTTGAAGCGGAAGACTTCGTTCGGACGGCTTTTGATGGCTAACAGCCCTTCACTTTTCTTTTGGACATTTCCGATTTCAAGCTCGCTTACATCGGATTCCACGTAGATGTTTTCAATGGAGGCCATTTGGATGAGTTCCGCTCCTTGGCTTACAGGGGCGCCGATGCGCTTTTGAAGGTCTCCCTCTACGATGACCGCACTATCAACAGTTGCCCTGATGACTGCCTTGGAGAGCCTGAACTGGACGGTTTTCAATTTTGCAAGCGTCTGTTCCAGTTTCGCTTCTTGTATTCTCATTTCGGCGAGTTCCTGGTTTGCTTGCGCTTTCTGGATTTCCCGACGGTTGTCCTGCTCTTGTGCAAGCAGGTTTGCCTCTTCAAGTTTCAGTTCTTTCTGGTCTAGGCGGAGAATTTCCTGATCCTTGTAAACAACATCGCCAGGCTTTACAAATACACTGTCGATGTAGCCGTCAAAGGGGGCTGTCAGATAAATTATTTTGTCTGTCTTTAAAATGGCTGGTGAACTTACTTTATATTCAAGAGGATAGAGCGTTGAAAAAAGAACTAGCGCTATTCCGAGTATTGAGAAAAACTTTGCCCACGTGTGTTCGTACCCAAGCAGCTTGCCAAGCATCTTTCTTGTGCTACGGAAAATTCTTGTGCCGAACCAGCTGCTTTTACTGTAAAGTTCCAAAAGCCTTGCGCTGCACAGGTTTGATGCAAGGTGAATCTGTGTTGCTTCGTCGTCGCTGAATGCGAGTCCCTTGCGCTCGCAGGTGATTATTCCGATGATATCGTCGCCATGGCGTACTGGAACGGAGAGCAGGTAGCCTGCGTTGTATGTTTGACTATAGGCCTCGTGCATCCTTGTCGCAAGCGAGATATTTTCCGGGGGCGGATAGAGAATCGACGCATCCTGTTCGTAAGCCTCCTCCATGGCGCCCTCGAGGTCGCGCACAATTTGCATTTTCTTTTCGAAATGATCTGTGTGGCTTACTGCCTTGAGAACGATATAGTCGTGCTTCAGCCATCCAAAGCTCACGCGCTCGGCCCTGTGTCTATCGGCAATTTCGCTTGCTAGGGTGAGGGTTGCCTGCTTGAATTTTTCTTTTTCCAGAACTTTTTGAACAATGGAAAAAACCGTCGTCAATTGGCCGATTTTAGCATTGGTCGTTTTCAAGGCGTTCTGTAGAGCCTTGATGATATCGTTCGGATCCAGTTTTACTTGTGCGTTAGTCACTGAGCAAATCCTTGCGTAGCGTTATCTTTCCATCTTTCCAGGTCTCAAGCCCGTTTTGCAGTAGCAGCTTTCCTGTGGAGCGAATGAGCCGGACATCGATGACGCGCAGTTGTCTCATGGTTTCCAGGTGGCGCTGCTGTGCTTCGCGCAGCTCTTCTTCCATGTCGAAAATCAGGTGGTAGTTGCTTTTGCCTAGTTCCATCTTCTTGAATTCTTCAAGGAGTTCCCTTTCGTGATAGGCAACAGCGGTTTCGCTCAGTTTCCATTGGCTGCGGAGTTCCTTTGCGCGCTGTTGCAAAATGCGGTATTCTTCGTAAAGTTTGCTTTGCACCAGCGCGAGTCTTGAGCGTGCCGAACGGATACTTGCCTTGTGGGCTGTAATCTGGTGGCGTTCTTCCTGGTTCGCGAATAGCGGAATGTCTATTTCGATGCCATAGCCGAGAACTCCCTGCCTTTGCGACTTGCTCCTGAATTTCCTGAGTGCGTCGTCTGCATCTTGGTCGCGTCCGCGAATGCCGTAGCTTCCGATAATATCGATGGTCGGCAAGAACTTGTTCTTGCTCTTGTCGAGGTTTGTCATGCGTATTTCAACCTCCGCATTTTGTGCAAGGTAAGCTGGATGCGTTACGCTGATGGAATCGATGAATGTTAACGAATCAAGAACTACAGTGGAATCCAGCTCCTTGTTTGGGGCTATCGCTATCGGACGCGGGTCTCTAACCAGCTTTTGTGACGATAGCATCAGGAGAAGGGAGAGGCGAGCGCTGCGCAATTTGTCCAAAGCCTCTAGGCGTGCGCCTTCTCGATCGGAAAATTCAGCAATAGTCTTTTCGTAGTCTAGCCGAGAAAGCATTCCAAGTTCATTGCGTTTACGGGCGTCTTCGACGATTTCGCTTGCGACAGAAGCAGACTTTTCTGCGAATTGAAGCGTCTGAAGCGAATAATAGTAGTTCCAGTAGGTGTCGCAGAAATTTTCAAGAATTTCACTGAGCGTCTCGCGGTATTTCTGGAATGCGAGTTCTTTTTGTAATAAGGCTAGGCGCTGATTGCTTGTCGATGCGTAGAATAGGGGGCTGTCCTTGAGCAGGTGCTGGCGAAGTTCTGCGCCGAAGTAGATTTCCGATGTGTTGTCGCTATGTTTGTAGCTTGCCTGGTTGAAGCCCACGTTGTACTCGGTTCCTGTTGGAGCCTTGCCCTGAATGCCAATCTTGTATTCGTCCTTGGTTTCTGTGAAAAGTGCGCCAGGGGCATCGCCTCTTTCTTTGAACGCTTTTGCAGTCAGGTGCGGCTCAAATTCGCCGTATGCGCCAATTGCAGCCTCGTTTTGAACCATCCAGTTATACTTGGCTTCTTGAATATCTATGTTGTTTGCGATGATGTGGTCTAGTGCCGTGTCAAAGTCTATGAACAGAGAGTCCTGCGCATGTAGCGTGGCAGCAAAGAACAGTACCGCTAAGAATGGAACTGTTCCTTTGTAAAATATGGCTTTCTTTGGCCTGTTCATTTGATTGTAATCTTTCCGGTTACGCCCGGCTCCACACTTTTATCGGAATTGTTGAAGACGACCTTCACGGTGCGCAGCAGGCTTGCCTTGTCAACGACTGGGGATATGTACTCGATACGTCCTTTCTTGTTTTGCGGCTTGCCACTGTTGAGTTGCAGTTCGACCTGTTGTCCTTTTTTCAATGTGCTGGCCATGTCTACAATGACGTAGGCTATCATGCGGCATGTTCGTACATCCGCGATTTCCACGACAGGTTCCAAAGCCTCGACGCTTTCGCTCCGATTCTTGGGAATGGCGACAATTTCTCCGTCGAAGGGTGCAGTAAGGTACATTTTTTGAAGCTGTGCCTGTGCCATGCTGTGTTCAAGTGAGTCCTTGACTTTTGCGACCTTGGCTGCTTCCAATTCAGCCTTGGTCACATAGAAGTTCATCTCTTTTTCCCAGACTTGCTCTGCGCTGATGGAATTGGATGTCTCGAACAATTTTTTTGTGACTTGCAGATCCTTTTCGTAGGTGTCCATTTTCGCTTTGGCGGACGCTACGCTCGATGTATCCTTGGCGGCGATTTCCGTGATGCTCGCTCGCAGTTCTTCTTCGATTTTGACGAGATTCATCAGCGTGTCGCCCTTGTGAACGAACGCACCCTCCTTGACCCAGATGCTGTCGATTTTCCCGGACACTGTGAAGCCGATTTTCGCTTGCGCGATAGGCTCGGTGACGCCATCGAATGAGGCTGCGTGAGAGAGGGCGGCAAACGAGATTGCAGTAAGTAGTGTACGATACATTATTTAGAGGCGCTCGAACTGGATTTTGTGGAGGAACTGGATGATACTGTAGCTGAAGAACTGGTTTCGGTCTCTTCCGATGAGCTGGATGTTTGCGCCGCGCTGGAACTAGACGATGCTTCGCTGGATGAAGAACTTGGTGGTACTTCAAGTTCTGTCTTTAGAATAAAGTTCTTGAGATACATTTCGTTTTTGGCATAAACAGTGATGTTCATGCCGACGGAATCGCCCTGTTCGCGTGAATCAAGAATTTTCTCTTGCATTTGTACAAACAAAGTATCTTTTTTTATCCATGAATTTGCATTTGCATAATAACCATTGGCATAAATCGTGCGAGCCATATCGCTTGCATAATTCCACTGGATTCTGTCGGTGTTTTCGTCAAGTTTCTCGCTGAACTTGACCCAGATAGTGTCCTCTATACCGAATGTCGCCTTGAAATTCTTGTTGCTTGGCCAGGCGTTGCTCGTGATGGCGTAAAGTCCTCTGTCTGTCGTAAATGCGGAATCTCCGCTCAGTTCAAGCGCGATACGGTCATTATTCTTTTTTTTGTACGCGGTGATGTTGACTGAAATTTTTGATTCGGCGGGGAATGCGATATCGTGCTTTAGGAACAGCGTGTCATTTTTGAGGGTGGGGGTGACATAGAATATGGATGTGTCTGCCTTAACGGATACAGATAAATTCTTCTCCGATAATTTTTCTCTGAAAACGTAGTAAGGTATTGTGAGTGTAGAAACGTTTGCAAAACCGTTCATGTTCGCGTCAAGGACGTTTGACGAAATGATTGCGCTTGATTTTTCTATGCTGGAATCGCGGACAAGCGTGTTACGTCCAATATCTTTTTCTGTATTGGGCAATAGTCTGGGAAGCTCTATGCTTGTTGTTGTATAGCGTGCGCCATTGTAGCTGTAGGGCTTTATTTGCAAGATGAAGCCTGTATCGGCGGGAAGATTGTGGAATGAAAAGGACCCTGTGGAATCTGTTTCTGTTGAAAAATTTGCAGGAAACAAATTAATAAAATTTGTGTCTTGGTGAATGATGTTTAGTTCGGCGCCTAAAACAGGAATGTTTTTGCCGGAATCCTCATCGTATATGTAGAATTCTCCAGTCAGGGAAGCGTTGATAGGATTGAGTCTTACAATTGATGAATTGTTCGCGACAACACCTTCCATGTGCGATGATTCATTTGTCGAAGAAATGCTGATTGTTTTTGGTGTGTAAAAAAGGGTGTCCTTTCCATTGATTTTTTTGTAACTGAACGTAAATGTATGTGATCCGTAGGGGAGCTCGTCAATGAAAAAAAATCCGTTCGAATCAGTCTGTGTTTCAATTTTTTTGCCGGAAGCGTCTTGATAGACGATTGTAACCTCGCTTAAGTGCTGGTTATCTGTAGCGTCAACAACGGACCCGGAAAAATCCCACTTGGAGTAGTCTCCGTCGAATGAATCTGATACGGAGCAACTATAAACAGACAAAGATGTTGCAGAAATAAACAGCAATTTTCTGAATTTAAGATGCGTGATATTCATGAAAATCCTCCGTAAACGAGGTGTCAATAAAACGCGGTAAAGATAAAAATATCTTAGATAATTTGTCAATAAAAGATGAGTCTGTGATGAAAAAATAACAACTTTTGTGATGAAAAAATAATTTGTTGAATTTTTTTTATATAGAATTTATTTGTCATACACTTAATTCGCTAGAATAAAAACTATATTTTGTTAGAAATCATTTATATCTCAAAATGGAGAACCTTATGTCTGAAGAAAAAAATGTAAACGAAGCAGTGAACCAGCCGGAAGTTGTTTGGAACGATGCCAATATGAAGAGCGTTTATGTAAATGCTACGAATGTGGTTGCAGGTCGTGAAGAGGTGATGATGCTCTTGGGCGTGAATCGTGCTTGGAAAATGAACCAAGATAAGGTTGATGTTGATATTGCCGAACGTGTTGTGATGACTCCGTTCACGGCAAAGCGCCTTGCCATTATGCTTGGAGCGACACTCAAGGCATACGAAGCCAAATATGGGAAGATTGAAATTGGGCTCCCCGAAGTTAAGAAGGGCTAGCGCTTTAATTTACGGCTCTGCGGCTTTGGTTGCAGAACCGTTTGCTTTTTAGAATGTCGATGGGTGGTGTAGTGGGCGTTGAAGTCAGAGTAATTTATTGGACTTTGTTGTATTTTACTACACTTTGAATGTTTAATATGCCGATGTTGTCGGTAAAAGGAGTACAGAATGAGTGCTTTTACGCATAAAATGATGGGTGTCGCAGCGATGAGTTGCATGTTTTGTTTCGGATTTACCGCCTGCGGTGGCGATTCGGGCAGTAGCGCTAGCGACGAAGAAGTACTCTCCTCTTCCGACAAGCTTGCATCGAGCAGTTCCTCGGCGAAGTCGTCCTCTTCCGACAAGCCTGCATCGAGCAGTTCCTCGGTGAAGTCCTCCTCTTCTTCCGACAAGCCTGCATCGAGCAGTTCCTCGGTGGAGTCATCCTCTTCCGACAAGCTTGCGTCGAGCAGTTCCTCGGTGGAGTCCTCCTCC
>JAZLIJ010000018.1:0-12357 GCA_045617325.1 Fibrobacter sp. | reverse complement strand
CGCAAGGGTATCGTCAAGAACATCACCGACTTCGGTGCTTTCATCGACCTCGGCGGCGTAGACGGCCTCCTCCACATCACCGACATGAGCTACAAGCGCATCAACCACCCGTCCGAAATGCTCCAGCTCGGCCAGGAAGTCGAAGTCATGGTCCTCGACTTCAACGACAAGAAGGAACGCATCTCTCTCGGCATGAAGCAGCTTAAGCCGCATCCGTGGAAGGACATCGCCGAACGTTATCCGGAAGGCGCTATCGTCAAGGGTAAGGTTGTTTCCATCACTGATTACGGTGCATTCATCGAACTCGACAGCGGTGTTGAAGGCCTCATCCACGTTTCCGAAATGTCCTGGACCCAGCATGTCAAGCACCCGTCCAAAATCCTCACCGTCGGTCAGGAAGTGGAAGCTGTCGTGCTCAAGGTCGAAGAAGAAGCTGAACGCATCTCTCTCGGCATGAAGCAGCTCGAAAGCGATCCGTGGGATTCCATCGAAACTGAACTTCCTCCGGGCGCACGCGTGGTTGGTGAAATCCGCAACATCGCTTCCTTCGGCGCATTCGTCGAAATCAAGGAAGATGTTGATGGCCTCATCCACGTTTCCGACATGTCCTGGACCAAGAAGATCACCCATCCGAACGAAATGGTCAAGAAGGGTGACAAGGTCGAATGCGTCGTTCTCGCTGTCGATAAGGAAAAGCGCCGCATTTCCCTCTCCATGAAGCACCTCACCGAAGATCCGTGGGATTCTATCGATACCACTTATCCGGTCAATGCTGAAGTGAAGGGCAAGATTGTTCGCATGCTCGATCGCGGTGTTGTCGTCGAACTCGGCGAAGGCATCGAAGGCTTCATCCCGGTTTCCAAGCTCACCGCTGAATACATCAAGGTTCCGTCCGATGCATTCAAGGTCGGCGACGAAGTTCCGGCTGTTGTCACTGAAATCGATCAGAACAACCGCAAGATCTACCTCTCTGTCGTTGACTACTTCAAGAATCGCGAATCCGCTGAACTCAAGGCTTGGATGGACTCCCACAAGCCGGGCGAAAACGGCACGACGATTGGCGAAGCAACCGCTCCGGCAAAGAAGAAGGCCTCCAAGAAGAAGGCTGAAAAGGCTGAAGAAGCTCCTGCTGAAGAAGCTTAATTAGGTTTGAGGCTTGAGGTATGAGGTCGCAAGCCTTTGGCTTGCTTTGAGGTGAAATAATGGCGCTTTTGCCGCATTGTATAATGCGCGAAGCGCCCAACTTCACCTAGCCTCTAGAGCCTAGACCCTAGCCACTATTTATGGAATCCCGTGGGTAACCGCGGGGTTTCTTTTTTTATGATTTTGGGCCTCAGGAAATGCTTTTGATGTGAAAAATGGGCTCCATTTTGAAGAATTTTGGATTTTGGAGTCCAATATTTTACGTTGTTCTAACTTTCGGCGGCGATTTTCTGTATGCGATGGACTCCAAATTGACGGAAGTCGTGTTTTGGAGGCCATTTTTTGAAGGTACCCTGTCAAATAGGATTCTTTTTAGTTAGTTTGTTTGTAAAAATAGGCTCCAAATGGTAGAAAAGTAATTTTTGGAGCCCAATTTTGATGTTTTGCCGCTTTCAATGGCTCTATAATTTCGCTAATGATTTCGTGCTGGGCCACAGACGCTTGAAATCTGTAACCCTGTTTGAAATTTTTTTTCTAAAATTGTTTTCATGAATCTTGCTGGAAAGAAAATTCTCCTGGGCGTCTCGGGCGGGATTGCCGCCTACAAAAGCTGCGAGCTTTTGCGCCTGTTGCAGAAGAAGGGCGCCGAGGTGCGCGTGTGCATGACGGATGCGGCGACGCAGTTTGTGGCTCCTTTGACATTTGCGAGTCTCAGCAAGTGCCCGGTGTACTTGAAGAATGGCGCCGTTGAGGCGCGCCCGTTCCAGCATATCGATTTTCCGCGCTGGGCGGACTTGTACCTAGTTGTGCCTGCGACGGCGAACGTGATTGGAAAGTTCGTCTACGGCATTGCCGACGATCCGGTGAGCCTTTGCTTTATGAGCTGCACGTGCCCGCGCTTTGTGGCGCCTGCGATGAACGTAGCCATGTACAATTCTCCGGCGGTCAAGCGCAACCTGGAGACGCTTCGCCGTTTTGAAGATACCTTCGTGCTGGAATCTCCGGCCGGTGAACTCGCCTGTGGCGAAGTCGGAAAAGGAAGACTCCTTGAACCCGCACAGATTGTGGCGTATTTAGAGAGGTTCGAGGCACGAGGCACGAGGCTCGAAAATGCAAGTGAACGTCGTCCTGGAGGCGATGGTGGGGAAGGCCTTCCCCTCGCTTCAGCCGCTCGCGCGTCTTCCGCTACCCCTTCTAGCGGGCACATCCCGCAACGCCCTGAATTGCAGAAATGTTCTGCACCAAAACTCTCCGAGGCTGCTCAATATCTTCAGGAAACTGCTTTGCAGGACTTGCCAGCATTCGCTCGAACCTCGAACCTCAAGCCTGAAGCCTACAAAGTGCTCATCACTGCAGGCCGTACGGAAGAGGCGATTGACCCGGTGCGCTACATTAGTAACCGCAGCAGCGGAAAGACTGCCGTTGCGATTGCCGCGACGTTTTTGGCGAATGGTTTCGATGTGGATGTTGTCGCAGGCCCGATGGAAGCTGAATTCCCGGGCGGAGTCCGTGTGACGCGAGTCCGCAGTGCTCAACAGATGCACGATGCTGTTCTTGCGAAACAATCCGAAGCGGATGTGCTCATTCACTGCGCCGCCGTCGCCGATTACCGCCCTAGGTTCACCGCCACCGAAAAAATTAAGGATAGCCGCAGCCAGTTGATTTTGGAACTGGAACCGAATCCGAGCATCCTGCGCGACTGCACCGCCGCTCGTCGCGATGCCGCAAAAGATTCCCGCATGGCAAATCAGGTCGTTGTCGGTTTCGCTCTCGAGACGGACCACTTCAAGGAACATGCCGCAGAAAAGTTTGCAAAGAGCGGCGCCGACGCGCTCCTCTTAAATGCGCCTGTCGCAAGCGGCAGCGGCTTTGGCTTCGATGAAGTCCGCTATACGCTGATTCGCCCCGGTGCCGAAATTGCCGAGATGAAGATGGGCTCGAAGATTGACCTTGCGCAGGAAATTGTAGATTTTGCCGAGGAAAAACTCCGCGCAGTTTATGCTGCGCATTCAGCGTCTCCTGATGCAAATGGAGCGGTCTCCTGTGCAAACTCGGCGTCTCCCGCTGCAACCGACTCAACCTCCTCATCCAAATAGGTTTTACGATGCCAGAAGAATTTGATTTTAGCGAACTTCGGAATTACCTGCAAGGCCAGGTGGACTTGGGGGATGCCGAACTCCTCTTGGATGAGCCATGGGCGCTTGTTCGTAAAAAGGCCGCTCCTGTTGCGCCTCGCATTCCTGTGCCGCCTCCGATGTCTCGCCCCGTCGAACGCTCTTTTGAACGCCCTGCGGCCCCCGTTGCGTCTGCTCCGGCGTTTGCTTCCCCAGCATCGTCTAACGCCTCTGCATCCGTGGCTTCTGCTCCCAATCTGTTTGCCATGCCGAATGCCCCTGCCGCGCCCGCACAGCAGAGTGCGCCTCAGCAGGAATCGCTCTTTGCGCCCGCACCGCGCCCTGTCAAAAAAACGGTGTCGGCTTACGAATCGGCGCAAACGCTTTCGGAGTTTTATGCGAACCTCAAGAGCGATTCGCTTTATGCACAAACTTCAAGTATCGCTTGCTACGAAGGCCCCGAGCATCCGCAGTTGCTGTTGCTGCTTGCGGCCCCCAAGCCTGGCGAGGTTGGAAACTTTTTCCAGTCCCCGACCGGCTCCATGCTCGTCCGTCTTTTTGAAAGTCTGAACATCGGCGCCGACCGTTTGGGCGTCACCTATTTCTTTAAGGATTTGCCGCGCCCACTCTCTCCGATTCTCCTTGCGTCTCTCCGCAAAATGCTTTCCAAGGAACTCTCCTTTGTGAATCCGGAAATGATGATTGTATTCGACGAACCGCTTTTTTATCAGGTATTCAGCAAGGGCAAAAACTTCCAGGATATGGCCGGCACCGTTCTCGACTTCAACGGCGTCAAGGCCATTCCGCTTGTCGATGCGTATGCGATGTCGCAGGATAAGCAGCTCAAGTGGCTTACCTGGAAGGTGCACATTCCGCGTAGCGGCTTGTTCTCGGTAAAAAAATAGCGCTGTTCAAAAAGCGTCAAAATCGGTGTGCTGTACCTGCTAAAATGTGATTTTTGCTGCATTTAGCAGGTACTTTTTTAATTTGTCTGTCAATTTTCCCTGGAAAAAGATTTTTTTTCTGTCGTGCCCTGAAAAATTGGCGGATTCGAATCGTTGATTTTCTCCAAAATGCGATTTTGAACAACAAGTGTAATGTACAAAGTAATTTTATATCTGCTGGTTTTAGAATTTTAGCGATTTGGCAGGTACTTTGGGCGAAAATGTAGAATCTCGCTTCTGCAAAACTCCTTTTGGTCTAATTTAGGCCGCAAAAAGCCGTTTTTGCCTTTTTTAAAAAGACCTCGCTTTTTAACATATTGTATATTTTTATTAGGAAAGTTATGTCTGAGGAAAATTCTAAAAAAACGTTTGATGGCCGCCAAATGCCGGCGGATGTTGATGCCGAAAAGTGCTTGCTCGGCGGTATTTTGCGTGACCCCGAAGTGATGGGAACGGCGGTGATGCTTATCACCGATGATGAATTTTTCTACCTCGAAAGACATCAGATTATCTGGAATGCGCTTTGCAATCTCAATAGGGCCGTGACTCCCATTGACCCGGTGACACTTTCTGCCGAACTTTCGAAGATGGGCAAGCTTGAAATTGCTGGCGGCAGGGAATATATCTTTGAGCTGATGGAAACGGTCGCCTCCTCGGCAAACGTGCCGTGGCAGTTGGAACATTTGCGAAACAAGTCCGTTCTCCGCAAGTTGATTCGCACTTCCGGCGACATCATCCACAAGTCGATGGACCCGGCTTCCACGCCAGACGATGTCCTCCAGGATGCCGAACGTGAAATTTTCGCAATTGCGGATAAGCAGGTTCGAGATTCCCTGAAGCCCATTAACCAGTTTGTTTCCCCATTGCTGGAGCGCTTGAATAACCGCAAGGACGGTATTACCGGCATTCGCACTGGCATTACGGAATTAGATGAACTGACTAATGGCTTGCAGAGGTCTGACCTCATCATTCTGGCTGCCCGTCCTGGTGTGGGTAAGACCTCTTTTGCCATGACCATTGCTGCTAATGCGGCTATCAAGTATAATCAGAATGTGGCGTTCTTCAGCCTGGAAATGGATGGTATTCAGCTGGCACAGCGTCTATTGAGTTCCCAGGCGCAAATTGACCAGAGCAGACTTCGTAACGGACACTTGTCCGATGATGAAAAACGCAAACTCATTACTGCGGTGACTCCTATCAGCCAGGCTCCTCTTTATGTGGATGACAATGCTGACTTAGGCATTATGGAGCTGATGAGCAAGGCGCGACAGCTCAAGCGCAAGAATAAGCTTGACCTGCTGATTATCGACTACTTGCAGTTGATGAAAACGGGCAAGGAAGAAAACCGTGCTGTGGCTATCGGTGCGATTTCCCGTGGCCTTAAAATTCTTGCCAAGGAAATGCAGATTCCGGTCATTGCACTTGCGCAGCTCAGTCGTAAAGTCGAAGAAAAAGGCCGTGAACGTCCGCAACTTTCCGACTTGCGCGAATCTGGTTCTATCGAACAGGATGCCGATATGGTGTGGTTCGTGGAACGTAAGTTCGTGCAGACGCACAAGGACGAAGACCGTTATCATGCAGAACTGATTGTTGCCAAGCATCGTAATGGCTCTGTGAAGGATATTCCCATGACGTTTGTTCCGGAATATACGACGTTCTACGATGCGACCAATGGCCAAGGCGGTGAGGACGAAGCTTACCAGTATAGCGAAGGTGACGGCGGAGTTCAACCGCAAGTTGCTGATTTCGGTGAATGGGGAGGCTAGCATGTCTATCATTATGCGCCCTATAAACTGGATTGGTGAAGTCGTTGTTTCTGCAATTTCCGCTATCGGGGAGAACCTCTGCATTTTGTTCAAGACCATCGTGCAGTTGCGTTTCCTTTTCAAGAATCCGAACTTAATTGTAAAGGAGATGGTTTCCATCGGAGTCTCCTCGTTGCCGCTTCTGTTTGTGACATCCATCTTTACAGGCATGGTCGCAACCGTCATGGCCGAGTTCGAGTTTCACAATCTCGTTTCCGACAAGTTCGTCGGAACCGCCGCGTGCAAGATGACGCTCATCGAGCTTGGACCGCTCCTTACCGCAATCGTCCTTTCTGGTCGTGTCGGTAGTGCCGTCGCCGCAGAAATCGGCTCCATGAAGGAAAAGGAGGAACTGGCTGCATACGAGGTTCTCGGACTGAACCCGTACCGCTACTTGGCGATGCCGCGATTCTTCGCCTTTTTGACGATGATTCCCTGCCTTACCGCGATTTCCAATGCGCTTGCCTTGATAGGCGGCTGGATGGTCTGCGTGCTTGCTCTTGACATTACGACCTATACCTACTACACCGGAATGCAGTACCTGTTCAACAACATGGACCTGTGGTCGGGGATTATCAAGTCGGTCGTCTTTGGAACGTTGATTTTTGTACTTGCGTACTATCACGGCATCAATTCCAAGCCGGGGGCGCATGGGGTTGGACTGGCGACGATGAATGTTGTCGTATCCAGCTGCCTCATGATTCTTGTTGCTGACTTTGTTCTAGATGCGATTATGTTCTTTTAGGAAGTTTGCTTATGCCGAATGTAAAAATAGATCCGAACGATATTGCGATACGCCTCAAGGGACTTAAAAAATCCTTTGGTTCCCAGACTGTACTCGAAGATGTGAATTTGGACATTCGCCGTGGCGAGACGATGGTGATTATCGGCAAGTCCGGTGGCGGCAAGTCTGTTATTCTGAAACACATGATTGGTCTTTTGCAGCCGGATGGTGGCGAAGTGACTGTGGATGGCGTCACCATCAGTACGCCGAAGTTTTTTGATACAAGAACCATTCGCCGTAAGATGGGAATGCTTTTCCAGATGGGAGCCCTCTTTGATTCCATGGATACCGGCGAAAATATTGCATTTGCACTTCGTGAACACCATCCGGAAATGTCCGAGTCGGCTATCCAGGATGTCGTGACCGAAAAGCTCAAGATGATTAACCTTGTGCCTTCTTTCCGCACAAAGATGCCGTCCGAGCTTTCTGGCGGTATGCGTAAGCGTGTCGCTCTTGCCCGTGCCATCGCCTTGAACCCGGAAATTCTTTTGTACGATGAACCGACTACAGGGCTTGATCCGATAACGAGCGACGTTATCAATGACTTGATTTTGGACATGCAGAGTAAATTGGGTGTTACTTCTGTTGTCGTAACTCACGATATGGTGAGCGCATTCAAAGTGGCGGATCGAATCGCCATGCTTTACAATGGGCGCATCATTGAAGTGGGAACTGTTGATGAGATAAAGAAAACAAGCAATCCCTATGTTCACCAGTTTATTACGGGACAGCGTAAGTTGTCTGTAAATGGGGAAGTTCAGGATTGATTCAAAAAAGTTTAAAGGGAGTATTTATGAAGAAGAGAATCGCTATTGTATTGTTGTCCGCATCGACTTTGTTGGTGCTTTGGGCTTGCGGAAAGGGTGATGTCAGTTCCGCGTCTCTTGATGATGAATATCTTGTAAAGCACATCAAGATTACGAGTGATGAGGATTTTAGCGAACCTTACATTAAATATTGCGAAGCGGATGCGGAATGTAAGCGGACTTTGGATTCCATTCGTCGCGTAGATAGCTTGGCCCATGTGTCGAGTAGCTTCGAGGAAATAGAATCATCGAGCGCAAAAAAAGAAACTAGCAGTTCCACGGAGGCGTCGAGCAGCTCGAAGAAGAAAGACTCCAGCAGCTCGAAGGTTGCGTCCAGCAGTTCGAAAAAGAAAAACTCTAGCAGTTCCACCGAGACTTCTAGCAGTTCGAAGAAAGGTAGCAGCAGTTCTGCAGATGTTTCCAGCAGCTCGAAGGTCGAAAGCAGTGCTTCTGATTCCTTGAGCAGTGCCGTTGTTGTATCTTCCAGCAGCGTGCTGGATGTGTCCAGCAGCTCGATAATCGAGAGTGGCTCCTCGGCTTCTTTGAGCAGCGCTGATGTCGCTTCTTCTAGCAGCATGATAGATGTTTCCAGCAGCTCGATAATCGAAAGCGGTTCCTCGGCTTCCTTGAGCAGCGCTGTGGTTGCATCTTCCAGCAGCGTTATTGTGTCGAGTTCTTCTGTAGAAATATCCTCTTCTAGCGAAGCTATTGTATCTGGCGACTGCTTGCCTGATCCGTTGGAAGTCTATGTCGGCGACGTTGTCGAGTGGACGTACAGCCCGGATAATGGAACCGTTCGCAGCGGTAACTTCCACTGGTATTTCGATCAGGATGCCGCTCCAGTTGCTGCCGGTTCTGAAGCTGGCGAGGGTAAGCCCAAAGTGAAGGTTGTCTATTCTGTCCCTGGAGTCAAGACCATGACGGAACTGGAATTTGAAGGCAAGGTGTTCCAGTGCTCTATACCTTTGACTGTACTTGGATCGCTTTCCAGCTCATCTGAAGAATTGGAAAGTTCGAGTTCGGAAAATGGTGGCGAACCCATTACTTCTTCGGGTTCTGAAAATCCTGAGGAATCCTCTAGCAGCACCCAGCCCGGAGATATCATCATTTTCTAGTAGTGAATTTTAATTTTTTGTAAAATAAAAAAAACAACACGCCCAGAATTTAATTTCTAGGCGTGTTTTGTTTTTGCGAATCGCTAAAATTTGTAATCATAGTCACATTTGTAATAATTTAGACTAGATTACTTTTTAGAGGTTTGAGATTTATGAAGAAAAAAATTTTATTTGGGGTGTCGCTGTGTGGTGTGGCCGGTGCCTTTTGGGCATGTGGCAGTGGCGATATCTATAAAGTAAATGAAAGCGATGATTACATGGATGATATCGCTGAGGGAACACCCGCTTACGGTGTGAAAACGGATTTATTGGCAACGAATTGCCCTGAATGCGTTGAGGCCGTTTCCTCGTCTTCCAAGGCGACTCCGTCTGCGACGAGTTCCTTTACACGTCCGCCGGTTTATAGCAGCTATACGTCTCCGGTGTCCTCGATAGTTGTGAATTTGTCTTCAAGCTCAAGTCTCGGTTCCCTGGTTTCCTCGACTACCGTTGAAGAAAGCAGTTCTTCTATGGAGATTATTTCGGGGGGAACGGCAGGTACGTGCGTTCCTGATCCTGCTGTTGTGAATCGTGGTGACGGCGTAACGTGGAAGTTTACGCGAAATTCGTCTGTGTTCCCCGAACCTAAGGATCTTGTTCCGTGTACTTTCAACTGGACATTTGAGGGCGGTTCCAAGCCTTCTGTCGAGATTACAGGAGTTTTGGGTCCGACTATCAAGGATATTTCCTATGCGGAATCGGGCAAGCACAATACGACCTTGCTTCTGAAGACTCCGGCGGGACAATCGTATTCTGTAGCCTGTAGTCCTGTGCAGGTGAATGGGGCTGCCATTACGGGATGTCTGTGTGCTCCGACCAACGCTAAAAAGAATCTAAAGGGCAACTACGTTGTTGATGTTGTTGAAGCTCAATCGGTGGAATATGCGGTGAGCGGGTGTGCCTCTGTCGGGGCTAACATTGTCGATTATGTGTGGACCGGCGCTACAGGTGAAAAAAATACGGCTTCGGTCGCTGTTGCTGCCAAAGACGATGCTGTACAACCTTCGGTGATGGTCTCCAATGACGACCATAGCGAAATTGCAGTGCAGTGCCCCCTCGTTACAGCCATCGATAGTCGGATTCCTGACTATGAACTGACTGGCCTTGGCAAGGAAAATGGAATTACTTTCAAAGGTGAAGATGGGGTTGTCGCTGCGACGATAACGATGAATCTTACGAAGGATACTCAAGCTCGTAAATTTGCATGCCAGGTGACAAGAGGTGCTGGCGATGGCCGCATTTCAGGCACCGTCGGTACTGTAAAAATTAGTGGTGGCGATTACGTTACCTCGAATACAATTCCGATGGAAAATACGATTGGAGGCTACCAGCTCGAAGTCTTGCTGAATATCGGTCAAAACGAAAGTGTTCTCTGCTTTATCACGAACTGATTGCAAGTCTTTCAAAGATGTTGCTTTGGAATTCCTGTCGCTTCTGCTTCCCTAGGTTCTAGGTTACAGAGTGACGGATGCAATAGCGGCTATGATGAAGTTCGTAAAAATATGTGAAAAGCCGGCTTTTAAAGTCTTCGACAAAGCTTAACGTAAAGAAATATGATGGTTTTCAGCCGTGCAGGGAATTTCTGGAATGGCTGGGACCGTTTTTGTGCACGATAAGTAGTTAAAAATCTCTTACAATATACACAATTGTTGTAGTTTTAATTAAATTTCCGTCAAGAGGTTTTTTATGAACAAGAAATTATTGCTTGGATTGTCTTTAGGCGTGCTTTCTGGAGCCTTTTGGGCTTGTGGCAGTGGCGATATCTATAAAGTGAATGAAGGTGATAGTTATATGGATGATGTCGTTGAGGATAGCCCAGCCTTCGGTGTGAAAACGGATCTTGTAGCAACAAGATGCCCTGAATGCGGAGTGGCTGAATCTTCATCCTCTTCCAAGGTGACTCCGTCTGCAACGAGTTCCTTTGTAGCGCCGAAATATAGTAGCTATACGCCTACTTCGATGTCTTCGATTGTTGTGAATCTTTCCTCGAGTTCCGGTCTGGGCCCTGTGCAGCCGTTGTCCTCTGCTGTTGCAGAAAGTAGTTCTTCCGTTGTTATTTCGGGTGAGACTGCGGGTACGTGTGCGCCTGACCCAGCTACTGTGAATCGCGGAGAAAGCGTGACATGGAAGTTTACACGTGATCCGGTTATTTTCCCGGAACCCAAGGATCTTATTCCCTGTACATTCAACTGGACATTTGAAGGCGGCTCCAAGCCTTCTGTCGAGATTGTCGGTGTTACGGGTCCAACGATTAAGGATATCACTTATGATAAATCGGGCAAGCACAATACGAGCCTGGTTGTGAAAAATGGTTCTGGCAAGGCCTATTCTGTGGCATGTAGCCCAGTGCAGGTGAATGGTGCTCCTATTACGGGTTGCAAGTGCGCTTTGGCTGCCGATGTCGTCGATGTCGCTGTTGATGGTACTGCTACTTGGACTGTTACTGGTTGCGCTTCGACCGGTGCGAATATCACGTCTTATACATGGACTGGGGCAACCGGTGAGGGCGCTACCGCTTCTACTGTTTTGGCGAAGAAGGGCGATATTGGTGCTGCCAAGGTTGCTGTCGGCAACGATGACAACACTATTGTTGAAGTGGAATGCCCCTCCGTGAAGGCGATTGACGGCAACCTTCCTGACTATATCATTGAAAAGAATCAGCTTACTGGTGCTATTAAGATTCCTGCAGGCCTCACCTCCGTCAAGATGGATGTGGCTGGCCTCGGCGGTACGAGCTGCACGATTTTCTGCCAGACCGATTATACTCCGGAATTGCAGGGCGCCCTTACGATGAAGGTTGGCACTCAGAGTGCAAAGGGCTCTTTCAACGTTACCGTGAGCCTTCCGCTTGAAAGCTGCTCCGGCGGAAAGATGCTGGACTTCGATCTTTCTGCCCCGGCAACATGCGGTGTGCAGTAATCGTAAATTTTGAATGAATTTAAAAGCCTCGGACGAAGTCCGGGGCTTTTTGCATGATGTGATTTGATGAAAAAAATGCTGCTTTGGGATTCTATCGTTTCTGTCTCCTTGGAGCGAAGCGATAGGAACCAAGGCTGCAATCCATCTCATAATTCATACTTCATAACTCATAATTCGTCTTAAACTCTCGCCTTTTGTTATATGGCGTGCTGCGCACGCATATAATGCGGCTCGGCAATGAAAATACACAGGTGTATTTTCGCAGCGCTCGCCTTTTGTTATATTATGTTCATGGCTTTGAAAAGATTTCCAATCGGCATACAGGACTTTGCGAAAATTCGCAATGAAGGCAAGTACTATGTAGATAAGACAGAACTTATCTATAAGTTGACTCATACTGACGACTATTACTTTCTCAGCCGACCGCGCCGATTCGGGAAATCGCTTCTCGTGAGCACTTTGCAATATTACTTCGAAGGCCGCAAGGAACTGTTCGAAGGCCTCGCCATGGAGCGGCTCGAGACTGAGTGGAAAAAGTACCCGGTCTTGAAAATCAGCTTCGCGGGGAACAAGTTCAACACATTGAACGCACTTCAAGTCACACTCGCTCAAATTCTTGAAGATTTTGAAAAACGTTACGGCATCACAAATCAACGCGGAACCGAATGGGGACCGCGCCTGGCAGACA
>JAZLIJ010000017.1:0-4704 GCA_045617325.1 Fibrobacter sp. | reverse complement strand
CAGTATCCAAACAAGTTTGGCTGTTGGCTTCGGCTTAGGGATTTGTGCGAGGCCGCACGCCCCCCCCCCCATCGTTGTGCAAGCGCCAACTTAACGGCTCAGCCATAAACATGCAAGCATCAGTGAACCATGAAAATGGCTAAAAATGCGAAATTGGTGGCCCAAATGGCCTATTCACGATGATTTGGGATGACATTTTTATGATAAATTAACTTAATTTAGGCGCGGTGCGCGTATTTTTGAGTTCGTTTCTCGTTTCGGATAGGCCCAAAATCAAAAAAAACGGATGTTTGGGCCTACGAAAAATGGCACGACTATGATTTTGACTCAAAAAAATGCAATTTCGCAACAAATAAAGTAACAAAAAGTAGGACCAGAGTGCCCGAAAATTGCATTTTGGGCCACCAATTTTGAAAAATGCGGCTTTTCGCAGAAAAAACTTTCCTGAATTTCTCTAAAAAAATATTTTCAGCGTCCCGTTTTTCTGCAAAAAAATGAAATCGAGCAAAAGCCGGATGTTATGATGAAGCTCGCTTTGTCACGGACGCTTATTTTTCGTCAAGTTCTTTTTCGGCTTCTTCTTTTTCCATATTCTTGCGCGTTAATTCGACAAGACGATCGTGCCGATACTTTTCATATTTGAAATAGAGCGGAACGATAGTTGCATCGGCAATCCCGCCTACGATTTTCCAGAAGGCTTCGTATAAGATTCTTGCAACAACAACTAATTTTTCCTTTAGAGTTTCCATCAAATTGAATGTAGCATAAAATTGCGGTGGAATTTCGAATTTCTATGCCAAATATTATTTTTCAGTCTCTTTTTGCATTAAGTGTTGACGAAAACGTTAAAAACGACTTTAGGGAGCAAGGTTATTCTGAAGTCGAATCCGAGAGGCTGTAAAATTATGAACTACAAAATTTTAGCGACTAGAGATGCGCGAGGTTTGTGGTTTGAGCAGTCTCCCCCTGTCACCCTCGACCAGATCGAGGGTCTCGCAGCTTATGGTTGCAATACGTCCTACGGTCTACATTCTACGGCCTACTAAACAACCGTTCTAGAGTCTATCACTTTGCTCCAGGGAAACAGAAACAATAAAATCCGAAAGCAGCATTTTTAACAACACATTAGCAAAACAGAACTTTTTCATATCATCCTGTTCCATTGCGTTCAATAATAATTTACATTACTTTTTATTATGCTTGATTGACAAAAAGTTTATGTAAGGGTGTGAAATGAAACGTTTTGCTTTAAGCGCATTGACATCGATTGCCATTGGTATTGCTGCATGCGACGATAATGGCAGCAGTGCGGACCCGATGAGTGGTGAAAGCAGCACTGTCTCCGAGAAAATTTCGAGTTCCTCGGAAAATGTCGCAAGTTCGTCCGATGAAATTCTGAATTCATCTGCACAGATTTTTCCAGAAAGTTCTGCTGCATTGAATAGCTCTGCTGATACAAACTCCAGCAGTTCAACAGGCGCATCCACCGATTCCGCAAATTCGTCTTCGGCGGAATTTTCGTCTTCAGCTATAGTTTCATCGTCTTCGGTGGTTGCTTCATCCTCGGCTGCGGTTTCGTCTTCAGCTGTTTCATCTTCTGCGGCCGCCTTTGGCGACACCACGAAAATCACCTATGCGCTCAAGCCCTTTGCAGGTCCGCTCGCGAATCCCCACAAAGGATTCACCGTCCCAACCGGCGGCACCTGGGTCTTTGTCCCGGAATTTGAATACGGCCCTTACGGCTCCTTGGAAAATAAGGCGTGGGACTTGGTCACATACGGCTCCGGCTATCAGCAGTGGAACAAACTGAACCCTGCAAAGGGTGAATACAACTGGACAGAACTCGACAAGCTGCTTGATGAACTTGCAAAACACGATATGGGTTACGCCTTGCGCGTCCTGCCGTACACGCCGTCTCCGATTAACGGCGATGATACGCCGATTGAAAAATACGATTGGACGCCAGCTTTTGTTTACGAGATGGGTGCAAAAAAGACGACGGCCACTTTGCAAGGGAAGGGATACCGCGCACAAGTTCCCGTGTGGGACGATTCCGTCTACTTGTGGGCGGCGAAGGAATTTGCAACAGCGCTTGCCGCCAAGTACGATGGCGACCCTCGCATCGAATATATAGACGTCCGCAGTTTTGGCGAATGGGGCGAATGGCATGCCTCGCACTTGGACGGAAGCGAAATGCCTTCCGCTGAAATCGAAAAGGACATGCTGAAACATTACGCTTCCGTCTTCCACAAGACGCAACTCGTGCTTCCTTCCAGCGGCTCCGGTGATGTGTACACGTATGCGCTTAGCCTTGGCGTAGCGAAGCGCGACGACGGCTTCATCGGCACTCCCGGCAGGCCCGATTCCCTGGTGCGTGCGTACAAGGCGAACTTGCCCACAATTGCCGAGAATATCGCCGGCTATACGACGATGTTAACTTATACGGACCAAATTCCCGGCGGCTATTTGAAGTGGACTCCCGAGCGCTGGGTGGATGCGATTAAAACGGCGCACTTGACTTATTATGTGCTGGATCAGGATAGCGATTGCGGATACAATTTTTACAAGGACAACAAGGCGCTTGCCGATTCCATGACGCACGTGATAGGCTACAACTTCAGAATTTTGGAAGCATCGCTTGAGACTATCGCTGGCGAGAAGGAAACGCGAAATACGCTGAACGTCACCGTGAAAAATACAGGCGTGGCGCCCTGCTTTTTTGATGTGTACATGGTCGCAGAATTTGTGGATAGCACAGGTACAGTGCTTGCGCAGCTTGGCGAAACTGTCAAGATTCCTAGGGCGACTTTCAAGGACGGCGTAGAACAGAAATTTTCATTTGTTCATACTATCTCGGGAAGAGGGACGAATGTGGCTGCCCTCCCCGGCGTAAGCGTTGCGCTCTCCCTCTACGAAAGCGAAGATGCCTACAAGGCGGGCAAGAATCCAACTGTCCGCTTCGATAACGACGGCTATCTGGAAAACAAGAAGCTCGTGCTGAAAAAGTAGACGGGAACGGCGAGGAAAATCTTTTCTTGCGGCAGGTGCCGCGGAACCGGCAAGTACGGCCGTAACAAATACGGTCGCCCTCCTAAATGCAGTGCATGTGAAGGAATTGGCGTTATATACATGCTGGATTGCCCCGACTGCCTTGCAACCGGATTCACAAACGACGGAACCACCTGCAACACCAGCAAAGGAGAAAAGCTTGTTTCCAAAGTTAAAACGGATAAAATTTTCAAGGCGCGCGAAGCCTGTGAAAAGTTTAAGCAAAATCCTTTGAAAGCGCTCGCTTTGCCTGCCATCTATGTCGTCGTTATCGCCGTGTGTGCGGGGCGCGTGTGGAGCAGCCTGTTTGTTGACTATAAATTGCTTTGGGGTTCGCTTGTCGCTTTTCCGGGAACTCTTCTGTTTTTATCTTTATATTTAATTTATTGTGAATTTTCCAAATACTTCAAGGGTTCAAAGAATCATCCGGATCGGGGATTGTTTCGAACTGTCGGCGCGCGCATTCTATGCGCTGGAATTTTGGCTGTGCTCGCTTCCGGATTTACTGCGGATAAATACAGCTGGATTGAAAACAAAACCATGTCCACCATTAACAATAGATTTTTACCGAATGATTCCGTAAAATGTACCGGAGTGAACTTCAGTACAAATGAAGGTAATACTTACTACGGCTATGCTAAATTTTCAAATGGCGAATCCAAGCCCATTGTTGCAACTTACACAAGTCATACAACGCAACATGGCAAGCACAGTTCGCTAAGCCACCACATTTCAGTCCGATTTCAGTGAAAAGCCAAATCTTTTCACATTTACTTCACAACAACTTTCTTGCCGTTGTTGCGAATGTTCGCAAAATCCTGCACGCCGATTGGGAATCTTTTCAAAGCCATGACCTCAATATAATAAAAAGCGCGTACGGCGGAAAGTAGGCGGATTTTTCATTGCCGAGCAGTACAGCCGTACTATGCACGCGATAAGCATGCACAGCAAAGCGCCCCGTTCGTCAAAAAAAACGGCCCCGCAATGTCGGGAGCCGTTTCTGATTTTTGCGCGGCAGGAGAATCAACACTGCCGCAGAAATGTCTGCATTTTCGAGATCTTCGGAACCGTCGCGGCTTACGCCTTCGGCTGCGTCTCGTCCGAGAAGCTGTGGTTGTAGCCCATCTCGCCGCAGTTCAAATCGGCGCTACATTCCAGCAGATTTGCGCGACGCTTGAGCGGGACCATCTTCATCTTCGATGCTGCATATTGTTTCTTGTTCATAAGGTTCCTTTTTTTGAGTTGTTTGAATGCCGCTTTTTCCGCAACTAGCAGAGCTGCGGAAAATTGCAGCATCGTGAATTGTTACTCCGCGACTTTCTTCTTGTTGTTGTAGAAGCTTCCCTTGGCCTTGGGCTTCTTGTTCCCCAGGCTGCGGCCCTTCAAGTCGAAGTAGCGGTCGCCTGCAGCCTTGAATTCGCCCGTGCGCGTATTGATGGTGCCAATGACGGTCGTCTTTTCGGAAGAATCCCCGACGATGACCACCTCGATTGTTTCCGGGAGGCTTGCCGTGACGGAGGCGGAAGCGCGCGTGGAATTCGGAGCGGAGCGAACCAGGGCCGGTTCAGAATATTCCAGGTAGGCGCGCATCGGGTAGATGTAGGCTCCTTCGCCAATCTTCTTGAACTTGCCGACATCATCAGCGTCGTTGCCGCC
>JAZLIJ010000016.1:0-15039 GCA_045617325.1 Fibrobacter sp. | reverse complement strand
CTATGCCAAAAGCACGCAAAGTTATGAAGCAGCAAAATGCTTGCATTTTGATATTTCATAACCGCAGCTGCGAACGCCGAAGGCGTTCAATGCTAGGCTCGGCAATGCGAATGCAAGCATTCGCGCTGCTCTCGCCTTACGCATTTGTGTTCATTGCCCCTTCGGGGCCAAATGCTGGTCTCGGTCATGTCCGTGCAAGCACGGCCGCGACTCTCGACCTACGCATTTGTGTTCATTGTTCATTGTTCATTGTTAATTGTTCATTGTTAATTGTTCACTCGAATCACCCTCTGCGGAAACGGAATTTCAATATGATTTTCATCAAACAGTTTCTTGATAATCTCCAAATATTGGCGCTTCAGATCCTGAAATTCATCAGCACGAACCCAAACATAAAGCGAAACATTCACACAGCTATCCGCTAATTTATCTACAAAAAACACCGCAGCAGGCTCCTTGAGAAAGCGACTCTCCCCTGCCACCATTTGACGAAGAACATCAAATACTGTATTTAACGAAGCATCGTAAGAAACACCCACCGTCAAATCCAGACGACGTATTTTATTCCTGCTAAAATTCACGATGGGCGCACCAAACAAAGAGCTGTTCGGCGCCGACAGAAACAGACCATCTGTAGTTCTGAACAAAGTATTAAACAATCCGATACCGTCAATTTTTCCCTTCACAGACCCACATTCAACATAATCGCCCGCTTTAAACGGCTTTAGAAACAAAAGTAAAAATCCCGAAGCAACATTCGAAAGAGCATCCTTAAGAGCAAAGCCCACAGCAAGGCTTGCAGCGCCAATGACAGCGAGAATGCCGTTGGTATTCACCCCAAAAATTCCAAGCCCAACGAGCAGGCCTACAATGTAAAGGGCGTAGCGGAACAAATCCGAAATCATCGGCACCGCAGCGCGATCCAAACCACGCTTGGTCATCGTTTCCAAGAACTTTCGAAAAAGCCAAACAAGAACTCGGATAACGACAACAAGCAAGAGCAAAAGCAAAAGCCGCTCTACAATAGAACCTTCGGGAATGAACTCTCTTATTTTTTCCATAATACGGAAATTAAAAATACCACGTCACCAAAGGAAAGGGGAATTTTTCAATAAAAACCACATTTACAGGGCACCATTTTAAGCAAAAAAGATTACAAGATTTACGACTCATTTTTCTATATGCAACACTTCGTTCTATACAGAACAAAAGCATCAAAATGAGAGACATATTTAGTCACATTTATTTGCATTTTTCAAAAAAACAATACACATTTTTCATATAGGTGTACAAAAAATTTATTTTTTCAATAGAAAAGCAAACGAATTCCCGCATTAAAAAAAGGATTTTCAACATGAAACAGACCCTCTACAAAAACTGGAAAAAAATCGCACTAGCACTTACAAGTATTTTCTGGGCAAGTTGCAGCGACGATTCTTCAAGTACAGCACCATCGCCAGAAAGTTCTGCATCTGTTGAAAGTTCCGGCAGTGTAGCACCCACATCTAGCAGCGAAAAAAACGAAAACGACGAAAAAATCGCTTGCACAGACACAACTATTGAAAGGACATCCTCTAGCTACACATATACATTTCCCGGTGTAAAATGCGAAGATGGAACTTTATATGAACTCCAGGAAATGTGCCCCGATTACGGCATTCCCGCCATTCCTTGCAGCAAAACATACATTGACAAAGACGGCAAACAATACTCCGAAAGTGAGTTTAAGGAAATCTACAAAAACGTCAAGAAATAATCAAACTCACATCCTATTGCATAAGGTTTAACCATCACAATTTTTAAATATTTTTCATCAACCTGTGATCCAAGAAACAATTTGTTCTATACACTGCAAAAAAAAAGAAAAAAATAGATCTTTACCCAATTCACCTCAACAAACACATGCCTTTACGCCTTCTTTTCCAGTACTAATAAACTATTTTTTTTGTTAGAGAAAAGGAGAATTCTTATGAATACATTCATTCACAAACATTGGAAAAAATTCATCTTGAGCTTTTGCGCCATGTTCTGGAGCGGTTGCAGCGACGAATCCAGCGAAGATGGCGTTCTTTATGGTCCACCACCATGCTATTACGATGAAAAAGGTTGCGAAGAACACGAGCCAGTCACCTATCCCACCGGCTGCACAGTCACAGAATTTTGCCCAAGCGGAGTAACACTTGAATGCGACGGCAAAATCATAAATGAGCCTACGGATTCGCTAGATAATTGCAAAGCCGTAGAAAATCCCTGTCAACGAATTTACAATTGTGAAGATGGAGCTTTATGCACAGAGAAAACAAGCAACGGAGAAAAAAAATACGAATGCTCCGGATGGGTAGAAATTAACGGAGAAGATAAAAATCAAGTCACATATTCCAAAGACGAATTCAATAAAAAATACTTTGATTCATCAAAGTCCAATATCATTGACCATGAAAAATAGTCCCCATTTCTAAATATGCAAATTAGTCTCAAAAAGAAACTCGCCCTTGAATTTTACCGCTTTTATCGGCACAACGAGATAAAGGCGCATCCGCTGACGTACCTTTTTTGGGAATGCACGCTGCGCTGCAATTTGCACTGCCAGCACTGCGGCAGCGACTGCCTCAAGGACGCGATTCCGGACATGCCCCTGGAAGACTTTTTGCTAGTTCTCGATAGTTTAAAACCACACATCGACCCTTCAAACTTTGTTGTAGTGATTACCGGTGGCGAGCCACTGATGCGATCCGACCTGGTCAAATGCGGCAAAGCAATTCAGAAACGCGGCTACCCCTGGGGAATGGTTTCGAACGCACTAGCCATGACACCGGAAAAGTACACGGCGCTCCTGAACGCAGGCCTCAAAAGCCTTACCATCAGCCTTGACGGGCTTGAAGAAAACCACAACAACTTCCGTGGAAACAAGCTGAGTTTCGACCATGCGTACAGAGCCATCAACATGGCAGCGCACACGCCGGGAATCACGTTCGACGTGATGACTTGCGTGAACAAGGAAAATTTGCCCGAACTCCCCGAAATCCGCGATTTCCTGATTCGCACAGGAGTCAAGCGTTGGAGAGTTTCTTCCGTGTTTCCGAAAGGAAGAGCAAAAGACAATCCGCTGTTCCAGCTCACGAACCACGAATTCCGCCAGGTGTTCGACTTCATTCGCGAAACAAAGGCGATGAAGAAGATTAACGCAAACTACGACTGCGAAGGGTTCCTCGGGAGTTACGAAAAGACAGTACGCAACTACCCGTTCTTCTGCCGCGCAGGCGTGAATATCGGTTCCGTGCTTTGCGACGGGAGCATTTCCGCTTGCCCAAGCCTCCGTGAAGACTACATCCAAGGTAACATCTATAAGGATGACTTCTGGGACGTTTGGCAGAACCGCTACCAGGTGATGCGTGACCGTAGCTGGGCAAAGACGGGCGACTGCAAAAAATGCAAATACTGGCGATACTGCGAAGGTTCAAGTTTACACCTAAGAGACGAAAAAACCGGGGAACTCGCGTATTGCCACGTGAAACGACTGGAGGATGCGGGAGCGTAGGCAAGTAACAATTAACACAAATGCGTAAGGCGAGAGTCGCGGCCGTGCCTGCACGGACACCTGTCCTCGCTAGACGGGGATGACCGAAGCCAGCAAGCAGTTGGCCCCGAAGAGGTAATTAACAATGAACGATGAATTGTTGTTGGTTGAGGATTGGCAGCTGTAAGCGAGGGAATAGGCAATTGCGAATAGGAAAATTTCGATGACACATTGTCAATTAGTTATTTTTCGCTTGTTTTGGATTTTTGATATTTTGATTTACATGAACTTTAAATTATTTTCTGAAGTAGTCACAGGAGTTTGCTCATGAAAGCAGCATTTTACAAAAATTGGAAAAAATTGGCATTGGTTCTCACCAGCATGTTTTGGGCAAGCTGCGGGGACGATTCTTCCAGCACAGCTCCAACAACATCTTCAGAAAGTTCCTCTTCAGTAGAAGCCTCAAGCAGCGACATCACCACGCCAAGTTCCAGCAGTGAAGCTCCAGCATCAAGCAACGAGAATGCAAAAAGTTCCAGCAACGCCAACGCAACATCGAGCGCAAGCGAGCCGGCATCCAGCAGCATAGAAACCATCACAAGCAGCAGCGGTCCGGATAGCAGAATCACCTGCACAGAAGCAACTCTAGAAAGGACATTTAACGACAAAACATACAACATCAGCGGACTCAAGTGCGAAGACGGTGAAGAGTACGAGCTAGAAGCCATCTGTCCCGAATACGGCATCAATCTTCCGTGCAGCGAAGCATACATCGGAAAAAACAAACGCTACAGTGCCGAAGAATTCAAAAAAATCTACAAAGTAGCAAAAGCCAACGAAATTTCTTCAAGTAGCTCTGTTCCGGCATCCAGCAGCAGCACTCCAGCTTCTAGCGCCAATGAATCATCTAGTTCCGTCAATCCAGAAAATCTAATAGCCTGCGTTGACACAACCCTTGACAGAAAGTCAGGAAATCGAACTTACAAAAACAAAGGCGTTGCATGCGCTGACAACAAAAAATACCTCGTTGATGAAATGTGCCCCCTTTACGGCGTAGGCCTTTCCTGCAGCAGAAGCTATACCGACGACAACGGAACGACGTATTCCGAGGATGAATTCCAGAACATCTACAAAATCGTAAAGGAATTGCCAAATTCATCCAGCAGTGCAGCACCCGCATCAAGCAACAGCAGCGAAAAGATTGCCTGCGCAAAAGCGACCTTTGAACGTTATGAAGGACTCCCTTGCGATGGAGAAATCTGCCCCGCTTACGGTGTTATATCCACTGAAGTCGAAGGTTTCAAATGCGAAGACGGCGTCGAATACGAAATGGAAAGCATCTGCCCCAAGTACGGCATAGACAAACCTTGTCAAAACGAATACATCGGAAACAACGGAAAAAAATACGGCGAAGAGGAATTCAAGAAAATCTACGAGATTGATAGTAGACAGTAAACAGTAGACAATAGGAAGGCCATATGATTGCATTTATTCAAAAGCATTGGAAGAAAATTATTTTCTCCTTGAGCGCACTCTTTTGGGGTGGATGCGGCGACGACTCCACCAGCGAACCGAACAATGAGCCGGTAGCCTGTACATTGCAACAGATGTGCACTGCATACGGAATCATCTATATTTGCGACGGAGTTGAAATGTACGGACAGACACCGGAAAATCCGGAAAATTGTACAATAAAATATCCTCCGTGCACAAAGAATTACATCTGCGACGACGGCATCGTCTGCACAGAAACCCAAACTGATGACATAAAAAAGTTTGATTGTAAAGAAGGAACAACGTTCTTTACAGGAGATAAGGCAACAGCCACCTACACCGAAAACGAATTTAACACAAAGTATTACGTTAAGGATCAATACTGATGGAACTCGGATTTAAGAAAAAAATGGCGCTTGAATTTTACCGTCTTTACCGCCACAACGAAATAAAGACGCATCCCCTCACCTACTTCTTCTGGGAATGCACGCTGCGCTGCAACCTGCACTGCTTGCACTGCGGTAGCGACTGCGTCAAGGACGCCATTCCCGACATGCCGCGCGAAGACTTTATGCGCGTACTCGACAGTCTAAAGCCGCACATCGACCCGCAGCACTTTATCGTGGTGATTACCGGCGGCGAGCCCTTGATGCGCCCCGACCTGGAAGAATGCGGCAAGGAAATTAAAAAGCGTGGCTATCCCTGGGGCATGGTGAGTAACGGACTTGCGATGACTCCGGAAAAATACACGGCGCTTTTGAACGCAGGCCTCAAGAGCTTAACCATCAGCCTTGACGGCCTCGAAAGCAACCACAACCACTTCCGCGGAAGCCCGCTCAGTTTCGACCACGCCTACCGCGCCATCAACATGGCGGCCCACACGAAGGGCCTCACCTTCGACGTAATGACCTGCGTGAACCGAGAAAACCTCGCTGAACTTCCGGAAATCCGCGACCTGCTCATCCGCACGGGTGTCGCGCGCTGGCGCATTGCAACGGTATTCCCGAAGGGTAGAGCCAAGGAGAATCCGCTGTTCCAGCTCACGAACCACGAATTCCGCCAGGTGTTCGACTTCATCCGCGAAACGAAGGCGATGAAGAAAATCAGCGTGAATTACGGCTGCGAAGGGTTCCTCGGCAGTTACGAAAAGGCGGCCCGCAACTATCCGTTCTTCTGCCGTGCCGGCGTGAACGTAAGTTCCGTGCTCTGCGACGGAAGCATTTCCGCTTGTCCGAGCCTCCGTGGCGATTACATCCAAGGCAACATCTACAAGGACGACCTCTGGGACGTTTGGCAGAACCGCTACCAGGTGATGCGAGACCGCAGCTGGGCGAAAATCGGCGACTGCAAGACTTGCAAGTACTGGCGCTACTGCGAAGGGTCGAGCCTGCACCTGCGCGATGAAAAGACAAAGGAACTCGCCTACTGCCACGTAAAGCGCTTGGAAGACGCGGGAGCGTAAGAAATTACGAGTTATGAATTATGAGGTATGAAATCGGTCGCTTGCGGCTCCCTTTGAGGAATGAGGCATGAGGTCAGCCTTCGGTCGCTGTGAGCGAGTTTATAGTGAACAGTTAAAGAAGCCACTATTCACTATTCTCTGATTTAGGGAGTCAAAAATGAACATACGCAAACATTGGAAAAAAGTCATCTTGAGTTGTGCAGCGGCACTTTGGGCTGGTTGCAGCGACGACACCTCTTCTGCAACGCAAGTTGTACCTGAAGACAATCCTAAAAATGAGGAAAACAACAACTTACCACCACCGGACACTCTCTACGGAGTTCCGACATACAGCATGAGCTCCAGCGAAGTTGTCGGCAGTTGCAGCAGCGAGCCCACTTCGAGCGAAGCGGTTCCTGGCAGCAGTTCCGCGGCACTTTCCAGCGCCGACGAAATCACAAGTTCCAGCAGCGAAGAAAAAGCGGGTATCAGAGATTCCAACCTCATCGTCTCCCCCGCGGGCGTCAAAGTAGGCGACAAGTTTATTGCCGAAGGCGACACCAGCGAAGTCGTCTCCACCTACAACAACTGGTTCGGCAGAGCGACAGGACTTGGCGAAGGCTACAGCAAAGGCGCCAAGGAAATTGAAAGCAAAATTGATTCCCTGACGAAAGACAAAAAAATGAGCGACGATAAACGCACCTGCCTTGAAAACATCAAGACTATGCTTGACAGAGGTATCGCCATCTACGGTCCGATGCCAGAAGATTACCCGCAAGAAGTCAAATGCAGGGACGGCATCGTCAAGGAAACAGAGCACTACAAGGCCCGTCTCAAGGAGTACAACAAGGGCTTCGAAGAGGGATTCAACGATTCCATCGAAGATGGCAACAAAATGATTGACGATTGTGAAAAATCGTAGACATTCAGCGGGGATTGTCCGGAAAATCTATCCGTTTCCTAACGCCTTACGATAAACCTCGGCGAGAGTCGTTCCCTTCGCGACGACCTCGACCGCATCAAGCCCCGCAGAATGCAGAATACTTTTCAAGGAACCACACGACATGGGACTCTTGAGTTTCATTTCGAAATTTTTCGAAAAATCGGATTCAGCACCATCGGGGCAAAGATTCTCTCCGACTTGCAATACACGGCCTCTATCGATGATGGCAAAATTCGTCGCCCAAAGATCCATTTCCGCCAAAATATGCGAGCAGACGATTGCCGTTCCCCCTTTCACCTTGCGCCATTCGTCAATCAGAAGCCAAACCGATTCACGGGAAAAAGGATCCAAATTGGCAACGGGTTCATCTAAGATCAACAACTTCGGATTGTGAATGAGAGCGCGCACCAATTGCACCTTCTGGCGGTTTCCGAGTGAAAGAAACCCCATGCGCGTTTTCGGGTCAGGAAGTTGCAGTCTTTCGGCTA
Organism: Fibrobacter sp.; assembly: GCA_045617325.1. Taxonomy (GTDB): domain Bacteria; phylum Fibrobacterota; class Fibrobacteria; order Fibrobacterales; family Fibrobacteraceae; genus Fibrobacter. The sequence continues at coordinate 7,156 of JAZLIJ010000016.1, read as the reverse complement.
ATGTCATGAATCGTTCGCGGGCGGAACCACCCACCATACAAGCGCGTTCGCCAAGTCCATAAAACCCGGCAAAATAGCTCAAATATTCTTCTATCGAAAGTTTCGGATATAAACCAGGATTTTCAAGAAGAACACCATAAGAACTAGACTTTAAAAAGCCATGAGAATTTTTACATTCCGATGCGATTTCCAAAGATCCCTTGAAGTCACCTAAACGACCGCAAAGCAAACGCAAAAGCGTTGTCTTGCCGGCACCATTTGGTCCAAGCAAAGCGAACATGCTGCTTTGCGGAACATGGAGCGTCACATTCGAAAGCGCATCCACGGAGGCTTTTGGATAACGGAAGGTGACGTTTTCAAGCCGAATCATGAAAGCCTCAATAGAAGCTTACTTGCAAAATTCTACGACTGCAGGACTCGGATTCTTGATTAACTTGAAGGCGTCCTTGCTATGCGAAACAGCTTCCATCTGCACCCTTTCACTCGCACGTTGCAAGTACTGGATGCAGCGCCAATCGGTACGCACCGCGGCAAGCTGAACAGCCTCAGTACGGCGACGGATGCTCACATATTCAAAAGCACGGAAATCCTGCTTGACGGCAGCGACAACCATAGCAGCGGTCGGAGCTTCGATTTCCTGAATGTACTTCCAATCGCGTTCAATCGCCGCAACAAGAACCTTTTCACCCGGATTGCGGACACAGCGAAGAGCATCTTCGTTCTGGCGAACAGCCTCGGCCCACAATTCATCGGAAGCGTTGCTTATTTTGCGAATGATTTTCCAATCCGAGCGAATTGCAAGTTTCAGAAGTTCCTCATTCGTAACAAACTTCAACATGTTCGGTTCTGCATTTACAGCCGCCATAAAAGAAGACTCACTCATGGAGTTTAAAGCGGATTTTACAGCATCGCACGGTTCGTTCTTAATATAAAGAATTGCCTGAACATTCTTTTCGAAGGCAACCTTCTGCACATATTCTGTAGGATTCTGAATCAAACTAATGGCGTACCAGTTCAGATTCACAGCTTCGAGTTGCTCAGCCTCAGTGGGATTTTCGATTTTCTTAATTTCAGTCCAGGACTGCATAAAACCTCTCTTTATCGAGTCCAAAGATAAGTTTTTACAGAACAGACGTAATTAAGAAAAACCGATTCAATCACTAAAAAGGCCGTTTTTAAAGAGAAGCCATCCATAGCCCGTGGACGTTGCAAAAAGCATATACATTCAAAGGCGATTCAGCGTCAACAACTTTAAATTCGCACCTTGGCGCATCGTCGGGATTAAGCCAACGGAGCTGGAATCCGCTCTTTTGCTGTAGCAAAATCCACTCGATATAGTGATCCACGACCATAGGATGAGCAATGCGCCCCACAGTCACAAGCACCTTGTTTCCTTCACGTTTTGCTATAGGCACATGCTTTTCAGCAAAATCATCGACAAAAGATGGCACGAGAAGCTCCATGTTTGCACCGCAACAGACGACGGGAGCACCGGAATCACGAAGGTGAACGATAATGTTACCGCAACGGCGGCAACGGAATATTTGTATTGGATTCATTAGAATCTCCTTGTTGTTAAATGATGTCATTGAATGTAACGACATCACAGATTTAACGACAAGGGTAATCTGCGCCGCTGATCAATATCAGCAGCTACGGCTCACGGGAAAACCGCACACGTTTACTTTTCTTCGAGAAGCTTCTGGACCTGTTTCGCAAAATTCTCAAGGCTCGGGTCGCGCGCGCCCATCAAAAGAATCGTGTCGCCAGGTTGAGCGTACTCCACCATTTTCTTTGCGCATTCCATGCGATTTTCGATGTACACGGCTTCGCAGCCCTTCAAAATCAAGTCGTCGGCCAAGTCGCCCGCGCTAATGTCGCGGGTCACAGTTCCACCAGCGTAGTAGATTTCGCTGAAGAACATCACGTCGTTTTCGCGGTCTTCGCCAATGTCCGCCGGGCGCAAAGTCTTCGCCATGAAGTCAACGAGGTCCTTACGCAAAAAACGCGTCGGGCCAAAGCCGTGCGGTTGGAACCATGCAAGAACGCGACCTTCGGAAAAGTCCTGAGCACTCCTGATGCTCGCCGCAATCTTTGCCGGATTGTGCGCAAAGTCATCCACCAACGTAACGCCATTGAAGGTTCCTAAAATCTGGTGGCGACGGAACACGCCCGGGAATGTCGAAAGCGCATCGGCACAAGTATGGAGCGAAACACCAGCACGCAAAGCAGCCGCCGTTGCCGCCAAGGCGTTTTCCATGTTGTGCTTGCCAGGCAGCGGAACTTCAAACTTCACAAGTTCAGCCTTGTGGCGCACGCGGAACTGGATATGCGTCCCGACACTCTTAAAATCCGTCCCCTGAACGCTCACGTAGCTTTCCGTGCCAAAGTCAAATTCGCGACCGGCGCTGAACTTTTTCGCCAGCGGGTGCGCATCGTTCACTATAAGGACATTTCCTTTATCCAAAATATTGTGACTAAATTTCAGGAAGATATCTTCCAGTTCGTAAATTTCCTTGTGGTCCTTGTCCACATTGAGAATCAATCCGATTTCCGGTTCGTAGCGCACAAGCGTTCCATCGCTTTCGTCCGCTTCCACAACAAGCCATTCGCCCTTGCCGCTCACCGCGTTTCCAATTTTCCCTTGTGCCTGCAAATTCACAAGGCCCGCACCCGTCATCACGGAAGGCTGCAAACCAGCGTAATCCAGAATGTGGTAAATCATCGCCGTCACCGTGGACTTTCCGCTCGTACCGCTCACGGCAATCGTGCGGGCTTCCTTCGAAATCTTCGCGAGCATTTCGCTCCTGTGCATCACCGGGATGGAGAGTTCCTTGGCTCGCTTCAAGTCCGAATTCGTATCTTCAATGGCGGTACTCACGACAACAGCGTCAAGGCCTTCCACCACGCCGGAGCCATCCTGCGCAAAGCACTTCACGCCGCATTCTTCAAGCTGCGCCATGACCTTCGGCTTTTCGCACTTGCCAGCCAAAAATTCACCGAACTGACGATCCGATCCGCGGACTTCGATGCCCTTCCCGACCAAATACTGCGCAATAGCGCTCATGCCCACACCAGCGACACCAATAAAAAAGTAAGATGACATAACACTTCCGTTTTAAAAGGCGCAAACGCGCGCCACAATTTTCATCCGAGAATGTAGTAAAAATGCGGTTTTTCGTATTCAAACGACATTTTTCGCATTAAACATTCTCCCCCCAAATAACAAGTCGCGCCTATTGACTAACATATTTTAAAATACTATATTAAAAAGTGTTAAAGTGAGAAATAACTATGCTTCTTGAATTTCTGAAAAAAAACTTCGGGCCAGGCAAGCCCATCTTCACATCCGATGCCGAAAGCCTTGGACTTTCTCCTGTCAATCTTCGTCAACAGTTCAAGAAACTCTGTGACACGCACCAACTGATTCGTTTTGACGCAGGCGTATTCTTCTTGCCCGACCCGGACGGAGAATATTATCCACGTCCATCTGCGAATACAGTAGCCTACTACAAGTACATTTCCAACGACCAGGATGTTTACGGTTACTACTCCGGCTACACTTTCGCAAACCAACTCGGCCTCACCCTGCAAGTACCATACAAAGAAGAAATCGTCACCAACAATGCAACAGCAGCCGTGCGCGAAGTCAAAGTGGGGCACATTCCCTTTTTCATTCGTCGTTCAAAAGTCATGGTCACACGCGAAAATTGCAGTACACTGCAACTTTTGGACTTGCTGAAAGACGTCGAAGAATACACGGACTACGAATGCGAAGAAGAAGCCCCCGACCGCATCAAAAGCTTTATCGAACGCGCCAAAATCACACGCGCCGATATTGACAAATACATCGGTGAATTCCCCTTAAAGACCTACAAAAGCATTTACGACTTGAGGCTCGACCGTGTACTTGCATGAAGATGAAAAAGAATTCCTGAAAACCATAAAGGCGACAAGCCTGCAATCAAAAATCCAGGAGGATTTGATTGAAAAAGACTATTACGTTTCACTAATCCTTGCCGAAATAGCCAAGTCATCAGAACATGCCGTATTCAAAGGCGGAACATCATTATCCAAGGCACACCATGCCATCAACCGTTTTTCTGAAGATATTGACATCGCCTTTAGCGAGCATATCGGTGCCGCGAGAAGGAAAAAACTCAAATACAACATTATCGCCCCCATCGCCACAAAACTCGGTCTCGTCATTACAAACTTTGACAAGACCCAAAGCGACCGGGACATCAACAACTACACATTCGCATACAAGCAACTTTGCAATTCCAGCCCGCAGGTTGTCCCGGAAGTCCGCCTAGAAACCAGCATGGTAACGGAGGCTTTCCCCATTGTAGAATTGCCCATAGGCAATTACATTGCCGATTTCTCTACAGAGATTGATTTAGAAGTTTACTGTTTAAAACCATTCCCCATGAAAGTGCAGGCACAGGAGCGCACGTTCATCGACAAAATTTTCGCCATTTGCGACTACTTCTTGGCCGGAAAATCAAGGCGATTGTCGCGCCATCTTTACGATTTGTACAAATTACTTCCAAGGATTACATTCGATGAGAATTTCAAAGATTTGTTCAAGCAGGTTCGAGAAATCCGCAACGCAACGAAAGTTTGCCCCTCAGCAGCCCCCGATGTAGACATCAAGCGGATTTTGGGCGAAATTTGCAAAACGGACTTTTTCAAAAAAGACTACGAAGGCGTCACTCAATTCTTCATTTTCGACAACGTGAAATACAGCGACACATTAAAAGCCATAAAGAAAATTACCGATTCGCTATAAGCCAGCGCTAAATACCTTCCCGACACAAAATTTTCCATTTTCCCCATTGACACACCCCTTAGAGCAGGGCCTATATCTGTATTGTTGCCTGACAAGGCGGCAAAAGTACACAAAACCGGGCGACCGCCCTCCGCGGAAAAATGAAACAGACAAAATTAAAAATCAGCAAATTCTCTCAACTGATGCAGGTGTCGGTCAAGACCCTGCGGCATTACAAGCCCAAAACTGCCAAATATACGGCAAGACAAGCATAATGGTTAGGTAGCAACCATTCAAAATCCACGCTTTCTTGGTTTGAATTTTTTACATACACAAACATCATCAGCCATTTTTCTATATTTTTTTCGTAGAATTTACAAAGGAAACATCATGTTTGAAGAATTAAATCTCAAGTTTGTCGATCCCGTACCGATGCGCTACGGTGAAAATTCCCACCAGTCCGCCGTGTTCTACCGCGACCCGACCTGCACCGAGGCAAGCCTCGCCACCGCAAAGCAGCTCTGGGGCAAGGAACTCTCCTTCAACAACATCGTCGACGCTGACGCCGCCCTCGAAATGGCCCGCGAATTCAGCGATTCGAACGCTGTCGCCATCATCAAGCACATGAACCCGTGCGGACTAGCCACAGGCGAATCCCTCCGCGAAGCGATGGAAGCCGCTTGGGCTGGTGACCCGGTGTCCGCTTTCGGTTCCGTCATTGCAGTCACCCGCAAGGTTGACCTCAATACAGCAGAATTCCTCAAGGGCAAGTTCGTTGAAATTCTCCTCGCTCCAGCATTCGATGACGACGCTCTCGAATTCTTGAAGAACAAGTCCAAGGACATCCGCCTCCTGGAAGTGGGCGAAATCAAGAAGGCCACCACTTGCAAGGTTTACAAGCACGTGATTGGCGGCATGCTCGTACAGGACCGCGATATCGGCACCTGGGAAAAGTTCGAATGCGTCACCAAGGAAAAGTTCCCGAAGAACAAGGAAGACCTCGCCCGCTTCACCTGGCTCGTCACAAAGCATACAAAGTCTAACGCCATCGTGATGTGCTACGAATACAAGCCGGGTTACTTCCAGATTATGGGTCTTGGCCCGGGTCAGCCGAACCGCATCGATTCTAACCTTCGCCTCTGCCAGCCGCGCGTTCGCGACAATGTCGCCCGTATGGAAGAAGCCAAGGCATTCTTCGACGCCGAAGGCAAGCTCATTGATGAAGCCGGTCTCAAGGCTCTCGAAAAGAAGGTGTTCAGCGAAGTCGTGATGGGTTCCGACGCCTTCTTCCCGTTCCCGGATAACGTTGAAGCAGCCCACGACGCAGGCGTTCGCTACATCGTGCAGCCGGGTGGATCCAAGAAGGACGACCTCTCCATCGAAAAGTGCGACGAATTCGGCATGGCCATGGTGTTCACCGGCATGCGCCACTTCCGCCACTAACAAGGTAAGAATGGTTCCTGTATCGCAAAAAGAAACCAATCAAAAAGAGAAGGACCTCTACTATGCGGTCCTCTCCTTTTTGAAGAATGTCCGCAAGGCCGGCAAGACCACGGAAAAGGAATGGAACAAGTATCGCTCCATTCTTAAGGATGTTGCACTCTCGCCCGAAATGAGCAGGGCCGCCGACATGTGGACTATGGATAACTTGGACCAATTCCAACCAGACAAGACCCAGCTTCCACCGCTCAACGATATGGAATCTGTCGCGAAGGTTTCGCCGAAATTCCTTTCGCAGCTGATGGAAGCTTTGTACTACGGCATGTTGAATCTGACGCAAGCCAATCTGATTTCCGATGAAATTCAGGATGCGGATCCGGAATGCGTCTCTTCGGCCTCCCTCGAGGAACTGCTCGTAAAGCTCTGGATTGGGAATGCCAAAACCTACAAGAAGTTGCTCATCAATTAAGAAAAAGCAGCGGCCAAACGCTGCCTTTTTCGTAAGAAGTAAGCAGTGGTTGGTAAACAGTGGCTGGTAAACAGGATTGCAAAAACAAGATACTAAACCATTGTTAATTGCACAGTCCCCCAAAAATCAAGTTTTGGGTCCCGTGCCAACAGCATGCAAGGTTATGAAGCAGCAAAATAGGACAGGTGTCCGTGCAACAATGCGCAAGCGAATCAAGCAATCGTAAACTCGTTTACGATTATTTGTGAGCGAAGCCATGGACGCTGCAAGCGTCCACCACGGCCGCGACTCTCGCCTTACGCATTTGTGTTCATTGCATAGTCACTTCGTTCCTATGCCAAAAGCACGCAAGGTTATGAAGCAGCAAAATGCTGGCATTTTGATATTTCATAACCGCAGCTGCGAACGCCGTAGGCGTTCAATGCTAGGCTCGGCAATGCGAATGCAAGCATTCGCGCTGCTCTCGCCTTACGCAT
>JAZLIJ010000015.1:0-40964 GCA_045617325.1 Fibrobacter sp. | reverse complement strand
GTAAACTTGTCCGTCTCGGGCATCTGTCAGTTCAGGGCCTTCGTCTGCTTTTTTTTCTTTTTTCGAAGGTCCTGGAGCGGGGCCGGGGTCAATTTCGTAGATTTTTCCGCTGAACTTGAAATACCTGATGTCCTTGTTTTCAGGTTCTATATCGAACCAATGATCGCTATAGCACGTGCATGTCGATTCCACACGGTCGGGGCCATATTCGATTTCCAAGGTGTCGCCTGAACGTTTTGTCAGGAGATCCGCCTCGACATAGCAGAGGTCCATCACTTTCAAGACGAATACCTGATAATGTCCTTGGCCGTCGCTAAGCATGTATGCTTCGGGTGTTTCTTCAGTCGTCAATTCTGCGAATGTTGCTGTTTTGGCTGCGGACTTTGCTAAAATCGGTTCATCGCCCAAACCTGCGAGGCAAGAGCCTAGCTTAAAGCCGTTCTTTGTATCTGCGGCGAATTTTTTTGATGGTACGCCTTCGCTGCTTGAACTTACGCTCTGTTGGCTAGATGATGCGGGTTGTGCGCTAGACGACGATGTGTTGGTGCTTTCTTGTTGTGACGAACTCGTAATTTGTTCGGTGGATGACGATGAAATTTCCTCCGAGTCGTTATTGCTCGAGGAACTTTCTGCTTGTCCTAGGGTGTTTTCAATTTCTGTGATTCCGGCCTCGCTTGTGGATTCGGAACAAGCCCAGAATAGGGTTGCTGATAAAGCGATTAGGAGTTTTGCCTTGTTCATGTTCATTTTCCTTTCCTTGATTCTGGTGTTACCTTGTCTGTAAGAGGGAATATTTGCAAATTCATTTGATAGACCTGGTCTATCTTTTGACATTCATTTGCGATGGATATAATCTTTTGGCGGAACGCGTCTATCTCTTTAGTGATGCGCTCGTAAGTGGACTTGTTTATGCCCATGGTGATGCCGGAAAAGTTGCGCTCTTCCACTGAATCCTTTGTGATGGATCGCAGGGCGAGTTCCGACATTTTTCTGTTCATCGTGCGGATGACCAGGGGGATGGTTTCCTTGGATCCCCTAACGGCTTTTTGTGTTTGCTCGTAAGTTCCGTCGCTGTTTTTGATGAGCAAGTTCGCCTTGACGAGAAATTGCAGAATGCTTTGTGTTTCGGCTGTCGTGATGCCGTGTCTTACTTTGGATGCAATTTCTCCGAGGGTTGCCCTTGGCATGAGAGGCGCAAGTTCGCGAATGATGGGACAGTTGGGTGTCTCGTAGTAGTGATACGCGTCTGCGTCAATGACACGTATCTTGTTCATGTGCGCTTCGTGTTCAATTTCCTGGAGTGCGGCTTCTTTCTCGCTCTCGTTTTTTGCATTCCCGAATTTGACAAGCAGGGCGAAATAGGTGTAGTCGAACCCTTCGAGACCCATGGCCTTGGCGGCTTTGGCTATGCCCGGCTTGCTGAGTGTTGTTTTTCCGTCGCTTACCAGTTTCAAGTATGCGGGCGATGCGAACCCTGCAAGGCTTGCAAATTTTCGCCATGTGAAATATGAATTTCTCTTGCGCTCGGCATAGAAATCTCGCATATATTGACGGTAATCTTGATATTCGGTAATTGGTTTCATACTTTAAAAAATAAAACAAAAATGCCTATTTTGCGATAAAAAGCGAATATTTTTGTAAAATATTTTATTTAAAATTAGAATATGATACAAGTGTGTTTCATATAGGAAATGGACCAAAATCGGATAATAAAAAATCGTTCTCATTGTGAAATTTTTTTTTAGATTATGTTCAATTATTTGTTGGGAGGTGATATGACGAAAAAATTTTTTTCATTTGCTGCTTTGTTTGCTGCTACAGCGGCCTTTGGCTTTGAAACATGGTATGGTTCCAATGGCGAAGAAAATGTGAATACCGGCTTTGGCGAAGAGCTGAACTTTCCGGGAACTTGGTATATGGAGTCGGACAACTCCGAGGGTGGCGCCTCCACAATCTATTTTCCCAAGGGGAATGGCGCCTTTGAATCCGACATTAGATATTATGTCGAGGACAACTGCTATTACGGCGAATTGTGCATGCAAGATATGCTGGAGAAATGTGGCGGATATTGCGGCTTGTTCTCGTTGAAAAAAGACTCGCTGACGTCGGATGCGCATGTCGGTTTTGGCTTCCGTATCGCGGGAATCCCCTTTGATGAAAAAGCGGATGATTATGTATCGGATCGATTGTTGACCGCTGATGCATCCTCTTGGGGCGGCGTTTGCATCGGTTATGCTGCGGATATGGACGCTACTTTTGAAATGCTGGATTCTACTGTTGCATTTGATTCGAAGAAGGAAAATCCCAAGGTGAAGCTTCCGAAGTCCTCTGCGGGTGTCGTGAAGGAATTTGCGTGGTCGGAGTTTACCGGTGGTTCCGTGTCTGGCGAAGAGGCTGCCAAACAGCTTGCCGCATTGATGTTCAAAGTTCAAGGAGCCGATGGGACGGGACATTTCAACATCATGTCTGTTGGCCCTTTGACGGGAAGTTCTCCCTGCCGTGCTGAAAAATCTGCGGATCCGCTGTCGGTGAAAAATATTGCGAAAAAGTCCGCTGTCAAGGCGCAACTTTTGGGAAGAACGCTTTCCTTTGAAACTGTTGTCGCCAAGGCGGAGCTCTTGAATCTTGACGGTCAAATTGTGGTGAGTGCTGCTGGCGTAAAGACCTTGGATCTTTCCAAGTTGCAAGTCGGTATTTATGTTGTTCGTGCAAATCATCTTTTGCAACGAATCATGGTGAAGTAATTGAATTCAGCGATTTGAAAATCTGTTTCATCTATTTAAACATTAAGCATCCGTCTCGAGACGGATGCTTTTTGGATGAAGTCCTTTCTTGTGGTTTTTTAGCGTTTCTATCGCAGTGTTTCGTTAAACCATTCGCCGTGGGTGACTGCGGCTGGAGTCGGACTGGTGCTTCCTTCTTCGCATTTCCAAGTTTCGCTTTTAAATGTTTTGCGGGTGACTTGCGGTTCCGTTGACTTGATTTTCTCGTCGCAGTCTTCAATCAAGAAATATGCGGTGAATAACGCATCGTTGATGAGACAGTTTCCTCCGGGGACAACGCTTGTGAATTCAATTGCTCCGTCGCTGATGCTGCTCAAGACGATTCCCGTGGGCACACCTCCTTCTGTTGATGATGCTATGAAGTAACGGCAATTTTCGCCTTGCGCTGTTGCGCTTTTGTTCATTATTTTTGCGGTCATCGGGAAGCATTGCTGTATGGTGCTTGCGTCAATTTGGACAACCGTAGAACTTGTGACGAGGTCTATTGAAGTGAATCCTGTGGCTTCGATGCATTCGAATTTTGGAGAACTGTTATATGCAATTACATGCTTGTCGAAAGAGAGGATATTTGTGTTTGTTGTAAATTGCAGAATGTAATTTTTAAGCGTCTGGTTTTCCTTGATGCTTGTGTTGCAACATGTAGTGTCGCTGGGAAACGCTTCTACATCTGTTGAAGATGATGATTCGTTGCCAGTGGACGCCTGGTTCGCTTGGCTGGAGGAACTTGACGTTGAATTTTTGGATGCCGATGAAGCGATTTCGCTTGAGCCTGTTGAATGCTTTGCGTTTTTGGACATTTCGAAACAACGATTTCCCACGTCGGTGTTGAAATCCGATATCAGGGTGTTGATGGAGTCTGCGTTGATTTTGCGCATTCGGCATGCGGCATCAAATGCGCCGTTTTTACAGCCTTTGCTTATGGAATAGAATTCGCTGTTGGGCGTATCGCTGCAATGCGCCTTGAAAGTCGTGAAAATGGAATCGCAGGAATTTCCAAATCCACTGGCCTCCAGGGTGCTTATCGCGTTGAGATTGGAAATCTGTATCGTCATTGCCATGGCCGAACTGTCAGCGGAACATTCTGCGCGGGTGCCGGAGCCATTGTCTAGAACAGCCAATTCGCCACCGTCAATTTTGGTGAGCGCAGAGGCTTTCACGTCTATGCCGAAACTGTACCATTCGTTTATCTGATTTTCGCTGATGGCATTTTCGTCTTCTATGGAACCGCCTGAAATCTTGCCTGAATCAGAACAGGAATTCATCAGCAAAACAAATGGACATAGCAATGAAAATACGAAACCAATCTTCATAGTTAGTAACTCCGTTTTTTAGTTATTCCTCGTTGTATCGCAGACCATGCCGTTTTCTGTGTCTCCTTGGCAAGTGATTGTTGGTAAGGTTTCCACTTCTGGAAGGTTTGTGACAAATGATTCGCATTTTTCTTTGAACTCACTTGCGATGGATTCCAGCTTGGTGTCGTTGGGAACCTTCATTACGCAGGAAGCTTCAAATGGATTCGCTTCGGAGCATCCTTTGCTATAGATTTCGTAGATGCCGCCCTTTTTGTTGCATTCAGAAACGAAGGTGACGCTGTCCGCTTTGCAGAGTTCTGCATTTCCGGCGTAGGATTTGTAGAGCAAATTCTGTCTGTAGAGAGAACCTTCGTTTTCTTTGAGAAGAATGTGAGTGTCGTCGGAATGCTCCAAGATGGTTCTTGAACCTGGTAGCTTTTCTTTTTTGGACTTGGAATAGGATATTCCGTTTTCTGCTTTGTACATATTCACCCAGCAGCTGCCAGCGTCATTTATTTCGCTATAGACGATCTCCGCTTCTGTCGTGAACGGGCTTACGGCTGCAGGAGAAATGCGGAGCGTTTGTTCGTCTGTAGGCGAGGCTTCGCCGAAATCGATACCGTCGCTTGCAATTTTGCCTTCTCCAGATGCTTTCAACAGACTTTTCATGAAAGCCGCATCTGCTTCTGAAAGGACTTCTGTTGCGGTGGATGTTTCTGCAGAAGAAACGTTTCCAGAGTCTTCTGAACAGGCGACGAATGCGAAAATCGCCGCGGTAGAGATGATGAGTTTCTTATTCATGGTCGTGCTCCTTTTTTAGGTTTTCTGTGTTCTGTACTTTATCTGTAAGCGGAAACAGCTGCATGTTCAGCCGATATACGCGGTTCCCGCCTTTTTTTGCAGTCGCAATGGATATGATTCTTTTGCGGCAGTTTTCCAGTTCCTTTAAAATTTTTTCGTAGTCCTCGTCATCAATTCCCATGGTGACGCCTGTAAAGTTGCGTTCGTCGGTAGCGAATTTCTCGATGGCGTCCTTTGCGAAATCGGCCATTTCCCTGTGCATGTTGCGGACAAGCATCGGCAAGGCCGCAACGGAAACCTTGAGCGACTTATCCACTTGCTCGTACACATCGCCTGCGACTTTTTTGAGAAATCTTGCGCGGGTGAGGAATGCTAGCGCGTTGCGCACTTCTTCTGCGGTGAATGCTTCGCCACATGCTTTCGCCAAATCCAGCGGTTTTGCGCCCGGCATCATGGGGGCAAGCTCGCGCAGTACCGGATATTTCCACGATTCGTAAAATGACATGGATTCGCCCTCTAAAATACGAACCTTGTGTGCGTTCGCGATACCTTTCATTTCTGTGTAGGCGGCTTTTTTTTCATCATCTTTTTTAGCTTGAGAAAATTTCACAAGTTGCCGAAAATATTCGCGTTCTGCTCCGACAAGCTCCATGGCGTCTGCCGTGCGCTCAATTCCGGCTTTAGAAAGTCCGCTTTTGTTTTCGCAGACAAGTTTCATGTAGTTTGGGGATGTGAAGCCTCCTTTTTTCGCAAATTCCCGCCACGTAAAAGCGGATGTACGCTTTTTCCATTGGTAGTAATCGTTCATGAAAGAACGGTAATCTTCGTATTCAATTACACTTTTCATCATGCTTCAAATGTATTCCTTTGCGATGCTGCTGAGAACTCTTTTGCTATACAAAATTTTCGTTTTTTAGCCGATTTGTATAATTGCGCGTATAATTATTGAAATTTTTCGGATTTTATTATACATCACTATTTGTGTTGTGAATACAAAAGTCTTTTTAGAGACACCGCTCGGAGTCATTGAGGAGACTTTGCTATATTTTGTTGTATGCCAGAAAAATTGCAGTTCATTTTTACAAAAGATTCTTTTATCGTCGATAATCCCAATAGCGATGTTGCCGATTCCTGTGAAATGTTACGTTCTCGTTTTGTTGAAAATCGGTATGAGGCGTTATTTCAGTTGGCTTTTGACGATGCTTTTGAAAATGAAAGCCCTTCGCTTGTTTTTTTGCGGATACTTTCGCAGAAATTTTTCGAGGCAATTATTGACATTCCCGAAATTGAAATTCTTCGTGATAAGGCGAATATTCAACTTGCGGAAGATACGAGAAATGCTCTTTTGCGTGAGGTTCCCTTTGGACCTGGCACTGAGAATATTTCGGAAGAATGGATTGAATCTGTTGTTCGAAATTTGAATGAGATTTTTTCAAAGGAACTTCGCGCATACAAGGGTTCCGTGCAGATGTTCTTGACGGAAAAAAGTCAACGTTTGCGAATTCCTGAACGAATTTTTTTCCATCTCGTAGAAAGTCGTGAAGAAAATTTCCCGTTTGCTTTTATTGCGACTTATGCAACGACGGATGAAACGGGGGCGGTGCGGCATTTGCCACTTTCGTATGCGTTGACTGAATTTAAGAATAAAAGAAAAAGCTTAGTTGCGATGCTTTCGTGCTTGAATAAGGCGGCCGCGGTTTCTCCGTTGATTTCGAAGTTCATGGAGAGTGGCGAGTTGTTTCATCCGCTATATTTGAATATGGATGAGGCTTACGATTTTTTGAAGGGTGTTGCAAAAATTGAAGAAAACGGTATCCTCTGTCGGATCCCGAATTGGTGGAAAAAGCGTTTGTCAACTGTAATGATGGAACTGAAAATTGGCGATAAGCAGCCTAGCTTGCTTGGCTTTGATAGTATCGTTTCCGTTGTTCCAATGCTCTCTGTAGGAGGTGTAGAACTCTCTGCAAATGACATTTGTATGTTGCTCAAGCAAACAGAAGGGCTTGCCTATATCAAGGGCCGTTGGATTGAAGTGAACCATGAAAGATTGAATCGTCTGCTCAATGAAATGAATCGTCAAAAGGGCGAGATGACTTTACTTGAGGCGCTTCGCTTGCAAACTGGGCTTGTTGTGGGTGAATCTGAAGCTGATGTCGGCTTGAAAGTTACAAATGGAGAGTGGCTTGGCGATTTGCTTGCGACTTTGCGTAAGCCCGCGAATCTTCATAAGGAGAAAACTCCTGCTAAAATCAAGGCTACTCTTCGACCGTACCAGAAAACGGGATTTAACTGGTTGCTTTATATGCAACAGCTTGGTTTTGGAGCTTGCTTGGCCGATGACATGGGCCTTGGCAAAACGTTACAGGTGATTTCGCTTTTGCAGAAACTTTCCGATGAAAAAAAGAAAACCGCCAAGAAAACTGCCAAGAAAACTAAGGTGGCGTCCGATTCGAAGGCTCCTCGGCATTTGCTGATTGTTCCAGCGTCGCTTCTTGGAAACTGGGAGAGCGAACTTCAAAAATTTGCTCCAGAAATGGATTACGTTGTTTTGCATAGTCTTACAAAGCAGGCTCTTGAGACTGAAATCAAGAGTTCTGCCCATTTTTTGTACATCACGACTTACGGCATGAGCATTCGTCTGGAATTGTTGCAAAAATACACTTGGGACAGCTTGATTCTTGATGAGGCTCAGGCCATAAAAAATCCACTGACCAAGCAGACGCGCACGATTAAGAAAATCCCGTCGCATTATAAAATTGCAATGACGGGTACTCCTATTGAGAACGATTTGACTAATCTTTGGTCGCTTTTTGATTTCTTGAACAAGGGCGTTCTTGGCTCATTCAACGAATTTCAGGAGTTTACAAAAAAACTTGAAACGCATCGCGAAGGCTATCAAAAACTGAAAAATATGCTTTCTCCCTTCATCTTGCGCCGTGTAAAGACGGACAAGTCCATTATTTCGGATTTGCCTGAGAAAATGGAACAGGTGGAACATGTTGGCCTTTCCAAAAAGCAGGTGACGCTTTATCGAAAACAGGTGAATGATTTGGAAAACGCACTTGAATCAATCAGCGGCATGAAACGTCGTGGCCTTGTTCTTGCGACAATCACCAAGCTTAAACAAATTTGCAATCATCCCGATCAGTTCTTGGGGCAGGAAGCTTATGACCCCAAGGAAAGTGGAAAATTTCAGATGCTCGAAGAGATTTGCACAACGATTTACGAAAAACGTGAACGTGTACTTGTATTTACGCAGTATCGCGAAATTACGGAATATCTTTCCAAGTTCCTGCAAAAAATTTTCCATAGAAAAGGACTGGTTCTGCATGGGGGTGTAAGTCCTAAACAGCGAACGCAGATGGTAAAGGAATTTAATGGCGAAAATTATGTTCCTTACATGATTTTATCTGTAAAGGCTGGCGGCACTGGACTCAATCTGACTTCAGCAAACCATGTTATTCATTTCGATCGCTGGTGGAATCCCGCTGTTGAAAACCAGGCGACAGACCGTGCATTCCGCATTGGACAGAAGAAGAATGTAATTGTCCATAAGTTTGTCTCTGAAAAGACGATTGAAGAAAAAATAGATGTGATGATTGAAAACAAGAAGGAACTCGCTGCAAATGTTATTGGTAATGGTGGCGAAAGTTGGATTACCGAAATGAGCAATTCTGAAATTCTGAACTTGATGAGGCTGGAGGCGTAAACGATGGCGAAATACTGGAACGACTTTGTCAAGTTTTCTCAGCCGACCATTGAGGAGTTGCGTAGGCGTGTTGCTCAAAGTGAAAATGATGCACAAAAGAAGGGCCGCGAACTACAACCGATTCTGCCAACGAAAAAAAAGACACTTTGTGAAAGCTGGTGGGGGCGTGCGTGGTGCGAAAATCTTGAACGCTATGCTGATTTTTCAAGTCGCCTGGAACGCGGAAAACGCTATGTGCGTGCGGGAACCGTTATCGATTTGCAAATCAAGAACGGAACAGTGACGGCGAAGGTGCAAGGCTCCCGAAAGTCTCCGTATAAAGTAGAAATTCGAATAAGCCCGTTAAATGTAGAAGCTTGCGATCGAATTATTGAAAAATGCGGCAGCAAGATTGAAAATATGGAAGTGCTTATCAACGGAAAATTTCCTGAGGAACTCAAGGATGTCTTTACCGGAGAAAAAGGACTTTTCCCATCCCCCAAGGAAATCAGCTTTAACTGTAGCTGCCCCGATTGGGCCTTAATGTGCAAGCATGTGACTGCCGCTATGTATGGCATTGGAATGCGCTTTGATGAAAACCCGTT
This sequence comes from Fibrobacter sp., assembly GCA_045617325.1. Taxonomy (GTDB): domain Bacteria; phylum Fibrobacterota; class Fibrobacteria; order Fibrobacterales; family Fibrobacteraceae; genus Fibrobacter. The sequence continues at coordinate 31,795 of JAZLIJ010000015.1, read as the reverse complement.
CTACTTCTTTACGCTTCGAGGAATTGACGCCGACCGCTTAATCAATGTCGCTCTTGAAAACAAGGTGGAACAGATGCTGGCGAATGCGGACAAGCCTAGTGAGCGGATTATTCCCGAGTCAAGGCTGAATGCACTTTTTGGTGTTATTTAGCTTTTTTCTCGTTAATTTTTTGCTTTCGTCCTGGCGACTTTTCGCTTTGTCGTTGTTTTGCGACATCGGATTTCGACAGCCTTGTTTTATTGCTTCGTATCAGGGTGACGCTGCTGATAGAATTTTGAGGTTGTCAATCTCTTTTTTCAAAGTTGAACCAAATAAAAACAACGACACCCCGAAATGAGATGCCGTTGTTTTGGTGTATGGGATGTTTGGTTTTGTAGTCATAAGATACATTTATTCCGACTTGGAATATGTGTTTACAATGAAAATCCGATGTAAAGGTTTACAACACTAATTTTTTTTAAAGTGTGTTTTGAGGTTGCTTTTTGGTTGCATATTCTGTTTCAAAAAGTTTATTTGACTTTTTATTTTGAAACGAAACTGGCTTTTTTGGTTAAAATTCGCTGAATTTGGAAAAAAATGTTTTTTTGACTTTTCTTGGCACGTATTTTGCTTGAAGTAGGCAAAAAAGAGGTTAATATGTCCGATTATTCTTTTGATGCAGAAAAAGTGCTTGCCAAGGCCCAGAATTTGATGGACCGCAATTCGAACATCTACCTGGGGGCGGCCCATTTGGCGGTCGGGCTCGTGGAAGCGCCCGATGCGACCCTCAAGAAACTTTTCAAAAGCAAGAATGCGAAGACGACCGATATCCGCGGGCGCCTGGAGCCGTTCGTGCAGAAGGTGCCGCGCAGTACGGGCGTGAATCCGGATGCGCAGCCGGATAGCGACTTGAGCCGTATTCTGCGTGCGGCGTTGCAGGCGGCAAGGCAGGTGAACCGCGTGGTTTCCCCGGGCGACATGCTGGTGGCGCTTATGAAGTTTACGGGCGACCGTGGCCTCGCCAAGATTTTTGAAGATGCGCTGGGTTCTACCGAGGTGGTGGAGACTTGGCTTTCGGACCCGTTCGCGGGGGCTGCCAATGCCGAGGAACAGTCGCCTTTGAAACTGTACGGGCGCGAACTCGTGGAAATGGCCGCCGACGGAAAACTTTCGCCGGTGATTGGCCGTGAAGAGGAAATCCGCCGCGTGATTCTGATTTTAAGCCGCAAGACGAAAAATAATCCTTGCTTGGTGGGTGAACCGGGCGTGGGTAAGACTGCCATTGTGGAAGGCCTCGCTGAACGTATTTACCGCGGCGATGTGCCGGATGCGTTGAAAGGCAAGAAAGTGTTTGCGCTCGATTTGTCTGCGCTCATGGCGGGTGCCAAGTACCGCGGCGATTTCGAGGAACGCTTGAAGTCCGTCATCGACGCGATTGAAGAAGACGGCAACACGATTATGTTCATCGACGAACTCCACAATATCGTGGGGGCGGGAAAGACCGAAGGCTCCATGGACTTGGGCAATATGCTCAAGCCGAAGCTCGCGCGTGGCGAACTCCATTGCATTGGCGCTACCACGACCCAGGAATACCGCAAGTACATCGAGAAGGATTCCGCCTTGGAACGCAGGTTCCAGCCGGTGCAGGTGACGGAGCCCACGGAAGACGAGGCGATTTCCATTTTGCGCGGCATCAAGGACGGCTTTGACGCCCATCATGGTGTGCGCTTGCACGACAATGCGCTTGTGGCTGCGGTGAAGCTTTCGAACCGCTATATCAGCGACCGTTTTTTGCCGGACAAGGCGATTGACCTGAGTGACGAGGCGGCGAGCCTTGTGAAGACGCAGATGGATACGGTGCCGGAAGCTTTGGATACCTTGCAGCGCAAGGAACTCCAGATGAAAATCGAGGAGCAGGCGCTTTCGAAGGAAGTGGACGAAGTGAGCGTGAAGCGCCTCGCTGAACTTCGTGAAGAACTTGCGCTGACGAGTGCCGCCGTGAAGGCGATGCAGGCCCGTTGGCAGGATCGCCGCGCCGCATTTGCCGAAGTCCAGGACTTGAAAAAATCCTTGAAGGCGGCGAAGGACGAGATGGAACAGGCCGAAGCCCGCTACGACTTGAACCGCGCCGCCGAACTCAAGTACAACAAGATAGTGAATATCGAAAAGGAAATTGCCGAAAAGACGGCCGCGCTTTCGAAGTCCGCCGACGCAAACGACTTGAGCGAAGAGGTGACCGAAGAGACGATTGCCCTGGTGGTAAGCCGTTGGACGGGTGTGCCTGTGACAAAGCTTTGCGAAGGCGAAAAGGCGAAACTCTTGAAACTCGACGAACGCCTGCATGCCCGCGTGATTGGCCAGGACGATGCCGTGGAAGCCGTCGCCGAAGCGATTCTACGGAACCGCAGCGGCTTAAGCCGCGAAAACGCTCCGATTGGAAGTTTCCTGTTCCTCGGGCCGACGGGTGTTGGCAAAACGGAACTTGCGAAAGCCTTGGCCGTTGAACTTTTCGATAGCGAAAATGCGCTCGTGCGAATCGACATGAGCGAATACATGGAAAAGCACAGCGTGAGCCGCCTGATAGGTGCTCCTCCGGGATACGTGGGCTACGAGGAAGGCGGGCAACTCACCGAAGCCGTGCGCACGCATCCGTACTGCGTGATTCTCTTGGACGAAATCGAGAAGGCGCATCCGGACGTATTTAATACTTTGTTGCAAGTGCTTGACGACGGCCGCTTGACCGATGGCAAGGGCCGCACCGTGAACTTCAAGAACACCTTGATTCTGATGACTTCGAACCTAGGTGCCGAAAAGTTCCGCGACCGCGCCGCCAGTGCTGCCGGCAACGACTTTAAACTGGTGACGCTTGCCGACATCGAACAGAATTTGCGAGCCTTTTTCCGTCCGGAATTCTTGAACCGTTTGGACGAAACGCTCGTGTTCCAGAGCCTCACGAAACCGCAGATCAAGGACATCGTGAAACTGAAGTTTGCGGAACTCGCGAAGCGTGCCGCCCGCCAGGGCCTGGAAATTACTTTGTCCGATGCGGCTTTAGATGCGATTGCCGAGGGCGCCTACCAGCCGGAATTCGGTGCGCGCCCCATCCAGCGCTACCTGGAAAGGAACGTGGAACGTGTGCTAAGCCACGCAATTCTTTCGGGAGCTGTCAGCAACGCAAAACCCGCTGTAGTCGATTACGACGGAGTGGAGTTTGTAATCGATTGATAATTGAAATGGCGGATTAAGCGGATCGGCCACTGTGAGTAAGTGAATAGTGAACCGTGAAGAAATGTAAGAGCATTTATTAACTATTCATTTTTCACACTTCACTTTTAAAGCAAATCTGTAAGTTTATTAACAATGAACCGTTGGCAATTAATTGTTAATTTTTCATTGTTACAAAGTCGTCATCACGTAAAGGGCGATGGTCTTTCGATCGTTGTTCTTTTCTTGCATTACACCGATGTCAAAGTCCACGCGGATCCTTGTGGATCCGAAAATAAGTTCAATTTTTGGAATGATGTCAATCATAAAATCATCGCGGAGATGTCCGACACTCCCTGATGATGTGACTTCGAGCATTGTTCGCATGACGTCTCCGAATATGATGGTGGGGGTCATGCCAAAGGAGAATTTGACGTAGCCGTCTTCTCCGGTGACTCCGTCAAAGACGCCTGCTCTAGCCTCGTAATAATTGGCGAAATTTTTGGAAATATACTGTTGCGTTCCGAATGTGAAAACCAAGGCGCCTTCGTTATCGTGATTCAATCCGAGGTAACCGTCTAACTCCACGAATGTCCACGATTTGAGACGGTAACGGAAGCCTAGATCGATGAATGCTTCTGTATTGTCCATCTTGTTGTAAGTTTGAATGTCTAACTTGGCTCCGATTTCAAATTCCCTAGAAAGCCTGGAGCTGAAATTGATGGGAAACAGAATGTTGGAGTTGAATTCACTGCGGAGTCCGACGCCGAATCCGAATTTTGGAGATACGCGACTGTCTGGGCCGAATGTGTAGCGCATGTCCCAAATTTTATCGATAGCAAATGTGTTGGATACTAAAAGGGCAAATAGTAGGCTGATAATGCGTTTCATGGTGGAAAAAGTTAGATAAAATGAAACGTAAAAGCTAAATTTGCATTCGTAAAAAGAGGTAATTATGGTCGATCCACGTCCAGAACTTTCAAAACTTTCTGATTATGTTCCCGGAAAATCCATTGAGGAAATCCGTGAACGTTTTGGTCTTGCAAAAGTTGTAAAACTCGCTTCTAACGAAAATCCGCTAGGAGCTTCTCCGAAGGCTGTCGAAGCGTTCCATGAAATTGCGGATAGCTTGCATCTTTATCCGCGTGGTGATGCTCCGAAGCTTATCGATGCTATTGCTAAAAAGTTCGATGTGAAAACATCTCAAGTTATCATCGGTAACGGTTCCGATGAAATCATCGATATGGTGGGAAAGGCCTTTATTCGTCAGGGCGACAATTGCGTAGGCATTACACCAACGTTCTCTGTCTACAAGTTTACGACGCTTTCGAACGGCGCCGAGTTTGTTGGCGTGGGCGTTAGCGATGCAAAGACCAGCCTCGATGAACTTGCCGCTGCCATTAACGATAAAACACGTGTGGCTTTTGTCTGCAACCCGAACAATCCGACTGGGCTCTATTACAGTGAATCCGAAATTCGCGATTTTATGGCGAAGGTCCCTGCAAGTGTACTTGTGTTCCTGGATGAAGCGTATGCGGAATTTGCGACAGCGGCCGATTATCCGTGCTCCACGAAATTGCTGGCTGAATTCCCGAACTTATTCGTGAACCGTACATTCAGCAAGATTTATGGCTTGGCTGGGCTTCGCGTAGGCTATGCCATGGCGAACGAAGATGTCGTGAAGGCCATGTGGAAAATCAAACCTCCCTTCGACGTGAACCAAGCGGCGCAGGTGGCGGCTATTGCTGCCCTTGGCGATGTGGACCATGTGAATGGAACCCGTGCGATGAACGCTGATGGAATCGAAACTTTGACGAAGGCTTTTGAAGGCCTCGGCTTCAAGGTGCTCCCGACACAGGGAAACTTCATTTGCGTGCATATCGGCGAACGTGCGAAGGAAATGGTCGCCTTTTTGGAACAGAATGGCATGATTATCCGTGGCCTTACGAGCTTCGGTCTTCCGGAACATGTCCGTATAACCATCGGCAAACCCGAGGAAAACGAACTGCTCGTGGAACTTGTGAAAAAGTGGACTACTGCAATTAACAATTAATAATTAACAATTAACAATTGATAATTAGGCGGCGAAGCCGCGATGATAAAAATTTTTCATCCTTCACACTTCATTCTTCATTTTATTGCCTGAAACCTAAGGGGAACAAAACATGTCCGAATATAAAGAGCTTTTGAATATTGCACTTAAGACTGCGGAACTTGCTCAGGAGAACATCCTGAAGTATTTCCTGACGGATGTGGGTGTGGAATGGAAAGCCGACAAGACGCCTGTGACTGTTGCTGATAAAAGTACGGAAGAACTGGCTCGCAACTTCTGGGCAAAGGAAACGCCTGGCTTTGGTGTGATTGGCGAAGAGTTCGGTATTGAAAGTCCGGACGCGGAATACCAGTGGGTGATTGACCCGATTGACGGTACGAAGGCTTTTGTGCATGGCGTTCCTTTGTTCGGTACGTTGATTGCCCTTTACAAGAAGAATGTTCCAGTTTGTTCCTTGATTCGTATCCCGGCGATGAATACGGCGGTGTGGGCCGTGAATGGCGGTGGCGCCTTCTTGGATGGTCACCCGGTTCATTGCTCCAAGGTTCCGACAATTTCTGAAGCACTTGTGCTTTCGGGGACTGCGAATACGATTGAAACGGCGGGGTTCGGGGAACAGTTTGCAAAGCTTCGCCGTATGGCCAAGTTGCACCGCGGCTGGGGCGACTGCTATGGTTACTATCTTGTTGCCGCTGGCCGCGCTGAAGTGATGGTGGACCCTGTGGTTTCGCTTTGGGATATTGCTCCGTATCCGCTTTTGTTCGCAGAAGCTGGTGGAAAATTCTCAACAATTGACGGCAAAACAGAATTGTTTGGTGCCGACGGAAAGCCTGTCGCCCCGATTTACGAAGGCTTCTCGAGCGTTGCGACAAACGGCCTCTTGCACGATGTTGCGCTTGACGCCATGAATGGTAAACTATAGATGGTTGAATGGGCGAAATCCACGCGATTTGACGTGAGTCCCTTATTTTCATTGAATTGGTGTGTGTATTGTCGCCACCCATTTAATCGCTTGTGGTAGCGATGCGTTTCCAGATATGGAATTTTCCGATTACAAAAGCTTTTCCCAATGTAATCCCGATAGCGAAGGGAAAACGGCTGAGGTCGAATGATTGATTCTCGTGACAACCAATATTACAAGACCACAATCATTGGCTGACAAAAGTGGATGGTTGAAAACTTGAAATATGTTACCAAGGGCGGGAATGCTGATGGTGGAGTTGCAAGTTGGTGCAAAAACCGCAGTCTGGATTCTACAGTACATTCTATGGAGATTTTTCCGCAAGCGATTATGATGAAATCAACATTTGGTCTGCTTCGCAAATTGAACCCGAATGGGCTGAATATGTTCGTATACAGAGTTTGTTTGATTTTTCATTTTGCAATAACAACATGAATGCCTATTATGTTCGCTGCTTGAATGATTCCCTTCTCAGCGATAGGCCCATTGCAAAATCCTCATCTTCTGAGGCGATAGAATCCAGCAGCAGTGGTGAACCTTAGAGCGTTTATGAAGCCTCGACAATACCTTGACGGATTTGCGTGATGGCAAATGTACAGAATAGTGACCATTGGCTATCAAGTCTAGATGGCAGAGAATTTAAATGACAAATTTAAGTATAAGCCGGAAGGTGCTGAAAATTCATCTACAGTTACTGCGGCAGAGGCGGTTTGGATGATGGTCTTGCTGGGCAAATGCTGTTTTATAAGTGGAAAATTATGTATTTGTTGATTTTTTGTCGCGAACTTCGGGGTGAAATTCGCTTTTGGGGTGACGCCCCCATTTTCCTACCTCAAAATCAGATGTTTTTTTTCCAAATTTTACGATTTTAGTAACATCTTTTTGATAAATTTATGGCATGAATATCGCAAAATACATTCTCTGGTTTGTCGCATTCGTTGCGGGTGTGATTATTTCCTATTTCGTTCCCGAAGATACTCTTTCGGTTGGCGGAAAGTTCGTTTTTCTCGGTGCGTGGGGGGCCGTTCTCGGCTTTGTCCTCTATTCTGCGTGTAAGAAACGCATCGATACAATTCAGGATGATTTTACCGAGGCTCTGAATAGCCGCCTTCCTAAAACTCCGTATGGACCGATTCCGACTAATCCTGAACCGCTGCCGAATGGTGCTGTTCCGGCTGCTGAGGCTCTCAAGCAGGCAGAAGCTTCCCTCAAGAAACTGGAAGCCGCTGCTAAGGTTGGATTCCCGCTTTCGGCATGGAATGAATTTAAAAACGGTATTCTTCGAAATCGTCCGTTCAGCGAAGTTGTCGCTACAATGGAAAAATTGCTTCCGGCAATGTTCCCTAACGCTTCTGGCGTTCTCTACATGTACGGTGATGTACAGACTGAGGTTGCTCAAATTTTCAAGTTCGGTCCGAATGTCATTAGCGATGAACATATTCGACCGGAAGAATGTGCTAGTTTCAATAATGGTGAAGTGGCTGTTACGGATTACACATCTCCAGAAATTTCCGGTAATTGCACGCATTTACATCATCGTCCGAAGGGTTATGCCCTTTGTGCTCCTATCGAGGGCTTGGAAGAGCATTTCGGTATTCTGTCCATCCAGGTGGATGCTCTTCCCGAGTACGAAACTTTGGAATACTGGCAGGCGAAGATTAGCATCGTTTCTGCCGCTTTTGGCTTGTTTGTCGCCAATCAAGATTTGAATTCTCGCTTCCAGCAGCACAGCATTCGTGATACGCTGACGGGTCTTTTCAACAGACGTTATATGGAAGAATCCCTGACGCGTGAAGTGTATTCCGCAGTGCGCCACAACTCGTCGATTGGCATGATCATGATTCGCCCGGATGCTATTGATTCAATTCAGGAAAAACAGGGGCGTCATGCGGTGGAACAATTGCTATGGGAACTCGGACAGCGCCTGCCTGGTTACATTCGCGCTGAAGATATTCCTTGCCGCTATAATGGTGACGTGTTCTGCGTTATTCTGCCGGGTGCAAATGTCCAGACGACCAAGGAACGTGCCGAAAAGATTCGTTCTGAAATTTCCCAGTTGCAGATTGACTACAACGGAAACATCTTGGCTACAACGCTCAGTATGGGTGTTGCGGCGATGCCGCTCCATGCTGCCGATGGTGGTTCGTTGATTTATAATGCTGAACTTTCGATGCAATGCGCAATTAAGAGTGGGACAGACCGCATTGTTCTTGCGGATGTTCTTTCGTTGTCGTAACTTTTGAATTGAAAATCTATTGCGATAGAGTGAATCCTCGGATTTGCTCTATTTTTTTTGCAACTTGTCCTTTTTTTATTCCGTTTGTCGTTTGTTTTTTGCTTTGTATCAAAACCTCTGGCGGATGCTCTTGTTGTTGATTCTGATATATCTTATTTTTACTTCAAATGAAAAATGTATTGCGAACATTGATTCTTGTTTCCGTGGTCTTGCTTGATTTCGCTATGGCGGGCGAACGGCTTGTTTTTGCGCCGAATTTGACACCGTATGCACTCATGGCGAAGCAGATTGCACCGGGGACTACTCGGGCCATTACGATGAGCGGGGGATGGGGCTCCTGCGATTCCAGTTGCCATAGCGAAGCGGAATCCGACGCTTCTGCTTTTCGTTTGGAAACAAATTTATTCAAATTGATGTGGCCGAAAACAGAGAACTTGCAAGGCTCGGAAAATTATACGGGTCACACGTTTGGCGGAGGCCTCTTTCTGGACATGCATATTGGCTACTTGCTTGAAACGGGTGTCGCTCCGACGTTTGTCCAGTGGATTGGACCGTTCTATGTCGGAGCTTCATACGAAATTTCTGTGGGATATTATGTGGGTGACGATGCCGGGGGTGATCTGACTTTTGACCATAGCGACAATTTGCTGACGCAGACATTGAATGTGGGCGGCGGGACGATGCTGTTCATGAACAACCATGGATTGGGATTCGGGGCGCATGGCGGCTTGAGAAAAATTCATTTGGTAAATGTGGGTTATGATGTGAAGGCTGGATATAATTCGAGGAGCGGCGAATATGAAAGTTCCGAACCTCGTGATGGGTTCCATGCTGAAGATTGGATGTATTACATGGGGCTTGAATATGTGATTTATGATAATTTGCCTTTGTTGAGGGAGACGCGGAGCAAGGGGCATGCCGCCGCCATATTCTCGTTTGAAGGCGGATTTTGTACAAAGAAAACGTCCTTGTCTTACATTTCCTTGACCATGAGTATATTGATATGATGCACTTCTTGAAATCTATTTTTGCCTTGTGCGTTTGCCTTGTTTTTGCAGGATGCAGCTCTATCATGCGCCCGCCATCAGCGGCTGCGTTTATGGACAGTTATGGCAGGGATGATGTTGTTCGAAATGTTTCGTTGTCGCTCTATGTCGGGGACTTGGATGATGGTGGCGAGGAGAATCATTCTAGCCTTGATCATTCGGAGTGGTGGGGCGATGCGACGATTTCTAACTTTATTAATAGCGGCTTCTTTACGTTTGGATGGGGTTTGCAGTCGTTGACTCCGTTTTTGCAGACAGGATTTGTTTCGCCTTATTTTGGATTGACTGGCTGGAGCAATTTTGCAACGTTTACTACGAGGCCGTTTACGCGTTCCGTTGATGATGATGACTTTTTAAATCAGTATTCTGGAGGCGGCGAACTCATAGAGCAAATCCCGATAGGCGAAAAGTGGAAACTCGGCTTTACGGAACATATTTCGAGAAACGGTCGTGAAAACTATTATATTGATGAAGGTGCCATGTTCAGAATTCCTAATCCGAGACCGAAATTCTATACGGAAATCGGTGGAGGCCTTTTTATTTCGCACAAGATGAATGACAATACCAAGATGGCTCTGGAATTCCGCTATGGCCGCGATATCGATGAAAAGCGGAATCGCTTTGCCGTGACGTTTGATATGTGGTTCGGCTCTACTCCGATTTTTGATTTGGGTGGCAATACCATCATGCGGAAAATAGCTGAAAAGAATGCGAAGGAAATCGCTGAGACCAAGGCTGTGTACATGGATTCCAGTTCGCATAATGTGCATGAAATGAAACTTAGGTGGTTTGAAATTGCGGATACTTCGCTAATTGGCGGAACGAAATACAAAAACCAGGAAAAAACGCTTGTTGTTTCTGATGGCGTGTGCTATGAAGAAAGTCAGGATGTGGCCTGGCTCAAGCGAAGCGACGATTCGCTGATAACACCGCTTCCGTTAAGTCAGTTTGACTACTGCGAAGAAGCTGAAGTGGGAAAACCCGGTATGGGAACGGCCCTGCTCGAAGGCGCCCTAGCGTCGCTTATGGCTCTTTCTTCTGGAAATTTTTATGTTGTTTTTGGTGTAGGGGCTAGTGCCGCTGTGGCAACGACTGTCTTGCTGAAAGTATACGGCCCTGATATTCCTGTAGTGAAACAGGAGACGTGCGCTGCAAAGCATACGGTTGAGGAGAAGAGAGCTTGGCTTAAACAGTATCCGTGTGGCGCAAAGTAGGGAACGCTTTTGACGCCTTTGGCGTCCGCGGCTTCGCCTCGTAAATGTGCGTGCGCAGGCGCCCGCCCGCTTGCTCGGCTTGCGTGCTTTTGACGCCTTCGGCGTCCGCTGCTTCGCCTCTCAAATGTGCGTGCGCAAGCGCCCGCCCGCTTGCTCGGCTTGCGTGCTTTTTACTAAATTGGCGCGCATGGAATTTAAACGTTTTGAAGCTTTGATTGAAAAGTTTCCGCAGGTGCAGATTTTCAGCACCGAGGGCGAGGACCTGGATAGAGTTATCACCCATTTCTTGAATCAGCGCGAAAATGTCTCCACGATGTCGGAGGCTTTGCAGCGTAAAATACAGCAAGCCTTGGCGCCTTTCTGGCAGCAGAGATTTATCAGCCTCCATGATGAAGAGGCTCCGCTCGTGCGCAATTTGCTTTTGAACAAGAAGTTCTTCTTGCAGACGGATCGCTACATCGACGATATGGCTTGGCCTGAAACGGACCCGGCGAAGCTTGAAGAAGCGCTTGGGATCGCGGACCTTGCAGAAGGGATTCTCGACCGCAAACTTTTGAGCCTTTCGAATGGGGAGCTACGCCGCGTACTCCTTGCACGCATGTGGATGGAAAAACCGGAATGGGTCTATTTCAACGACTTGTTTGGCGGGCTTGATCCGGAATACCGTGCGCATTTGGCGGGTTGTGTCGCGGAACTCGCTAAACGCCCTGGCTTGAATGTGGCGGTGCGCCTTGCCCGCGAAGATGAGCTGCTCCCTGAAATTCCTGCGTTCGTTTATGCGAACAAGACGTTCACGCAGTACGAAGGCAACTTGCCGAAGGCTGCCGCGGAACCGAAGTTCAAAAAGGCGGAACTGCGCGATTACGAAGTCGTGTGCTTCCGTGAAGCCGATGCTGACCTTCGTCAGCATGACAATGATGCTGCGGAAGTTCTTTTCGATCTCAAGAATGTGAATATCCGTTTTGGCGAGACGACGGTCATCAAGAATTTGAACTGGACGGTGCGCAAGGGCGAACACTGGGCCGTGATGGGCGAGAACGGTGCCGGCAAGAGTACGCTTCTAGGGCTTCTCACTGCAGACCACCCGCAGATGTACAACAACGATATCACGCTCCTTGGCGAACGCCCGGGGCATGGCCTCAACATCTGGGACCACAAGGCGAAACTGGGTTTCTTCTCCCCGGAACTGGCGTTGCAGTACCGCGAAGACCTGGACCTCTGCGAAGTGCTTTGCACGGGATTTACGCCGAACCTCTGCCGCGCCGAAAACGTGACCTGGGAAGAAAAGGCGAAGGCCCGCGAATGGCTCAAGTACCTGGGTTTTGAAGATACGACTTTGAGCATCCGCAAACTTTCTCCGATTGATAAGCGCCTCGTGCTGATGGCCCGTGCCGCAATACGTCCGCCGAAGGTTTTGCTGCTTGACGAACCGACGCAGGGCCTCAAGGGCGAATACCGCGAAAAGCTGTTCCATTTGCTGCAGCTGCTTTCGACGGAAACGACACTCATTTTGGTGAGCCACTACGAAGAGGAATGGCCGCCTTGCATCACGCACCTTTTGAGAATGCCGAAGTTCTCGCTTGATAAGAATTAATACATCATTGGAATAAGCATGTTTTCTAATCGTTATAACCAGTTCAAGGATCAGTTTGCCGGGATGTCCCCGGAGATGAAAGAGCAGATGATGCGCATGGCCAAGGAGCAGATGAAGGCGCGCACGAGTGCCTTTTTCAAGAAATGGTTCTCGTTGCCTTCGCTTACTGTTGCGGGTATTTTGCTTGGCGTCGTTGTGGGTGCTGTAACGGCCTTGTTCGGGCGCGTACTCCTTGCTGCGAGCGATTTGCGCGATGCGAACCCCTTGTATTTGATTCCTGCCTTGGCTTTGGCGGGTGTCGGGATTGTCCTCTTGTACAAAAAGTGGGGCCGTGGTGCTGAACGCGGCATGGGGCTTATTTTTGCAGTGGGTCAGGCGAAGGAAAATAAAATCCCGTGGCGCTTGATTCCGATGGTGATTGTGACTACGTGGGCAACGCATTTGTTTGGCGGAAGTGCTGGGCGCGAAGGTGTCGCTGTGCAGATTGGTGCTGCCTTTGGGCATAACATCAGCAAGAAACTCCCGTTTGAAAATGCGGGCCACATTATGCTTGTGGCGGGCATGGCGGCTGGCTTTGGCGGACTTTTCCAAGTGCCTATGGCTGCGACTGCTTTTGCGCTTGAGGTCTTGATTGTCGGTCACATGGACTTGGCGGCTTTATTACCTGCTGCTGCGGCTGCGTTTACTGCTTGCAAGGTTTCGAACATGCTTGGGCTTGAAAAGTTCGCGGTGGACCTGAATGGAATTTTGACAGGTTCCGATGGCGGAATATCTGTTGCGAATTTGTTCATGAACAATGGTTCCGTTGACATGAACTTTGTGCTGAAGCTTGCCTTGATGGGTATTGTATTTGGCGTCATCGGCGGTAGCTTTGCAAAACTTCTGAGCATAGCGAAGGAATTTTTTGCGAAAAAGTTTCCGAACCCTGTAAAGCGGGTAGCGATTCTCGGGGCTTGCTTGAGTGTCGTGTTCCTGCTGCTTTGGCAGGGACGCTATTCCGGCCTTGGTACGAACCTCATCGATATGAGCTTTGTGGGAACGGATGGTTTTGCTACTGAAATTCAAAGTTACGACTGGGTGCTGAAATTTGCATTGACGATCATTACCTTGGCGGCTGGATTCCAAGGAGGCGAGGTGACTCCGCTGTTTAGCATTGGTGCAACTCTTGGGGCTGCTTCTGCGATTATTTTTGGCGTGCCGTTCCCGCTTGCCGCAGCGCTTGGCTATGCCGCCGTTTTTGGCGCTGCGACGAATACGCTGTGGGCGCCGATTCTCGTCGGTTGCGAAGTCTTTGGGTTTGATGCGTTGCCGGCATTCTTTGTCGCTTGTGTCGCCGCTTACGTTTGCAATGGCGGACAGTCCATTTACAATCAGAAAAAATTGAAGTTGAAATTTTAAAATTGTACATTGTTGAAAAAAGTGAAAGTTTGATATGCAGTTGAATGAACAAAATATTTTAAGAGCTTTGCAGGCGGTACAGGATCCGGACTTGCACAAGAATATTGTTGAACTGAACTTTGTTCAAAATTTGAAAATTGAAGGGACGAAAGTTTCCTTTGACTTGAGGCTCACGACTCCGGCGTGTCCGATTCGCGACCGCTTCAAGGACCAGTGTACAGCCATTGTGAAATCGCTTGGCGCAACCGAAGTGGAAGTGACGCTCACTTCTAGTCAGGGGCGTGTGGGTGACGACAACTCCGCAGCAAAGGCTCCGGAAAATTCCCATATCAGCGAAGTCGCTCATGTGGTGGCTGTCGCTAGCGGCAAGGGCGGTGTGGGAAAGTCTACGGTGACTGCGAACCTCGCGATGGCGCTGAGCCTTTCTGGTGCGCGCGTGGGTATTCTGGATGCCGATATTTATGGACCGAGCATGGGCCTCATGTTCGGGATTGACAAGGCGCCCGAGGTTTTTGAGGATAATACGATTGCCCCTGTAGAAGCGAAGGGTGGCGTAAGCATCGTGAGCATGTGCATGTTCGCGGATTCCGACAAGGCGACCATTTGGCGTGGACCGATGGTTTCGCAGATGATTCAGCACTTCATTCATCATGTGCGGTGGGGCAAGCTCGACTACCTCTTGGTGGACTTCCCTCCAGGAACGGGCGATATCCAGTTGACCCTCACGCAGAATTGTCCCATGGCAGGAGCCGTGGTGGTGACGACTCCGCAGGAAGTGGCCCTGGCGGATTGCCGCAAGGGTATTGCCATGTTCGATAACGTGGGCGTACCGGTGGTGGGCGTCATTGAGAACATGAGCTACTTCATTTGCGACGAGTGCGGTAAGCACCACAATATTTTCCCTGCAGGCGGTGGCGAGAAGATTGCTGAAAAGTGGGGCGTTCCCCTGATTGGCAAGGTTCCGCTGGAACCGGCTGTGGCGGGTTGCGGTGACGAAGGCACTCCTGCGGTACTCCGCTATCCGAACTCCGAATCGGCAAAGGTATTCATGGATGCCGCCGACAAGGTTGTCCGTACGCTTGCCGTTTTTGCCTCGGAAGGTGACGGAATACTCAAAAATTTCAACTACGATTTCGAACAACTGCCACTGGAGGATGCATGATTCAGCCCAAGAAAATTTTCAGGACAAAGGATGGAAAGCTTGGCTTTGAATGGAGTGACGGCAGTCGTGGAACGTGCGATGTCCGCGCATTGAGGTTAGCTTGTCCGTGTGCTTTGTGTGTCGATGAACATACAGGTGAAAAAATCCTGGATGATTCTACGGTTCCCTGTGATATAAAACTCGAACATATCCAGTCCATAGGACGCTATGCTGCGGGGTTAAGTTTCAGTGACGGGCATCGTTCGGGAATTTACCCATACGATAAATTGAAAGATTTGACGAAATCGGCATAATAAACCATATTTGTTTGTACCGAAGGTTATGTGCCCGAGGACTAGATAGGGTGTTTTTATATGAGTGATTTTAACGAAGCTCTTTATTTTCGTGATTTGAATCGGTATCCTACGCTGACTCCGCAGGAGGAGTCTGCGCTTTTGAAAATTATCAGAAGCGGTGAAACCGAAGAAATTCGAAAGTCCGCCTTGCAGCGTCTTATTCGGGGTAATCTAAGGTTCGTGGTCAGCGTTGCCCGCAAGTACCAGGGGCGTGGTCTCTCGCTTCTCGATCTTATCAACGAGGGTAACCTCGGCCTCTTCAAGGCGGCTAAGCGCTTTGACATGGAAAAGGACGTGAAGTTTATCAGCTACGCCGTGTGGTGGATTCGTCAGTCCATCCAGAAGGCGCTGTTCGAGCAGGTCGGCGCTGTCCGCATTCCGCCTAACAAGCTTGCCTTGGTGAACCGCTTCAAGCGCGCCTTGATGCAGAATGGCGGCGACTACGAGAAGACGATTTCGATGGATGAGTTCTCCGCCTACGAAAGGGACATCGTCGAAGTCATGGAAAAGATTGTGGACATCTCCCTGGACGCTCCTATTGGTGACGATGCTGGAGTCTCCAGTGCGGATTCCGTAAGTACCTTGATGGACGTTCTCGGTAGCGAAGGCAACCAGGACGAGGACATGGAACGCGAAGAGCGCAAGAAACTCATCCAGGAGACTTTGTCTTCCTTGCCGCAGCGTGAAGAGGAAATCCTTCGCATGTTCTACGGACTTGATACTGTGGAAGATACGACGCTCAAGGATATCGGCGAGGACTTGAAACTCAGCCGCGAACGCGTCCGCCAGATCAAGAACAAGACTTTGCGTCGCTTGCAGAAGAGCAAGGAACATAAAGAAAAATTGTCTGACTTTTTGGAATTGTAATGGCTTCTTCATCGTCTGCGTCGCAAAAGGCGGCTTACCTCTTTTTGGTCTTGTGTTGTGGAGCCTTGCTAACGTATGGCGGTTTTAAGGTTTACAATTACTACGGAACTTCGAAGGTGACTGTTGAGGGAATCCCTTACGGCTTGCCGGCGGGGACTTCTGTTTCGCGGGGTGATTTCCCTGATATGCATTCTGAAGTGGCCGGGCTTCCTGTGCAGGCTCAGGCCGAACTTAGACGTGCCAATGAACTTTTTTATAGCGGAAATTTGCAGCCCGCTTATGATATTTTTGATGCTTTGGTGTTGCTTTACCCGAATGTGCTGGCGGCCGTGTGGGGTGAAGTGAATACTTTATACGAAATGGACTCTCTGCCGAGCAATTTGCAGGATCGCTTAGATGTCCTGGTTGGTACATTGCAAGCTCGTTATGGTAATACGGGATTTTCCTCTTATTTGGAAAGTCGCAAAGCGTATCAGAGTGGAAATTTCAATGCTTCGTTGGAGCTTGCTCGCATGTCTACGGAAAAGGCGCCTGCGCTTTATGAGGCGAGGCTTTGGTATGCGGATTTACTTTTCCAGAATTCCCGATATGATGTTGCAGAGGAAGAATGCCGCACGGCTATCAGCCTTTCGATGGGCGATGTTCCCAAGGCGTATGAGCTCTTGGCGGATATTTTGCATAGCAAGGGCGAATTGGACAGTTGCTCGGCTGTTGTGAACTTTGCCTTGACGCAGTTCCCTGTGAATCCGCGTTTGATGATACTCAAGGGATTTTTGGCAGAGTACAAGGGCGAATTTAGCGAAGCCGAAAAGTTGTATCAGCGGATTTTGGCGTTCCGACCGGATTATGCGCCGGCACGAAGTGCCATTGCTACTGTCGGCGAAAAGGTCGCTCCGGGTGGCATGGGCTCTGGTGCTGGTTCTTCTAGGGACAGGGCTGAACTTGCCTGTGAAATTCTTGTGCCGCTCGTGGAACGCTATCCCGAAAATCTTCCGCTTCGAGAAGCTCTCGGTATCGCTTATACGAAGGGGCGTATGTACGACCAGGCTGAGCGTCAGTTTAAGGAAATTTTGAAGAATGATACGGAATATCCGGACATTCAGCAGCGCCTTCAGGAAGTCTCTGAAGCTCGCGCTGCGTATGCTGTCGAAAGAAATATCGGGCTTACGGCGAACTTGAACCGCGCCGTCGATAGCTTGCGTGAGTCTATGCAGCCGACTTCGAAGCACGACTTCTCTACGAAATTGGGACATTATCTTGTCCGCTATGGAGCTTCTCCCAAGGAATTTTTCAAGAAGTATTCCATATCGAATTTTCGCCCGGTGAGAAACTTTGTGTGGCAGGAAGGCTTTTACGAGCCTCCTTATCAGCATACCTATACGGTTGTGTTTGATTCCTTGAATCATTTTAGAAGAGTCCATGTTGCTGTTTACGACTCTTCCTCCTATACGAATCATGTTGGAGCCGCCCCGGAGGTGTTTTCGAGATTGGTCAAGCTGAACTCCAGAATTTCCGGTGTTGGCAACAGTACTGGTGAAACGGATTGTGGTGACGGCTTGGTTATGGATGCCGTTGTGTGGGAAACTCGCGACAATTTTGAAATCCTTGCTCGGTTTATGGGTAAGCCTGCTGAAGTTCGCATGGTGCGTCTGGACAAGTCTTCGGCGCCTGCGGGACTCAAACTTTGCGATTATGTGTCGTATCTTAAAGAATTCTAGAAACTGAATTTGCTATTTTTGCATCGTATGTTTCGCTTGCGCTTTCTTGTTTTCGCTTTCATCGCCTTCTTGTTTGAAGGTTGCACCTGTTGTGCCTATTTAAATCACATGTTTAATGCTGAACGTCTTTACGACGAGGCTAGTGAAATGCGCAAGGCGCGTCTGGATAGCGTTCCCGATGAAACGCAATCAATGCCGACTCCTGAAGAATCAGGAAAGTATGACAAGGTGATTGAAAAAAGTTCTCGTGTGTTGGAACGCTTCCCCAAGAACGAGAAGCGTACTGCCGAGGCTGTGTTCCTTATAGGTGAATCTTATAGGCACAAGAGGGAATGGAGCAAGGCCATTACAAAGTACGACGAATTTGAACGTTACTTTTCCAACCATGATTCCATGCGGACTGTGGAATACCAGCGCGCCTACTGCCTTTATCGCAATCAGGAATTTAACATTTGCCGGTTTGCCCTGGAGCCGGTGGTTGCTTCGAAGGAGCATCCTTACTATTTCCAAGGGTTGAACTTGCTTTCACTTTTGGATGAAAAATCCGAGGCATCGGAACAGGCGATAGCTTCTTTGGAGGCTATGCTTGCGGATACCTCGGGGACGGACTATATGCGTGGCAAGGTGCATTTCCGTTTGGCAGGGCTTTACTTCAAAGGCGAAAACTGGAAAAAGGCTAGGGAGCATTATACTGCAAAGGAAATTGCGCTTTTGAATGTACGCGAAAAGCAGACTGCTGGGGAACAGTCGGCTGAGTGCCTTGCGAATATGAAGGATTTCCTTAAGGCATCCGATGAATACAAGGAACTTTATAAAAACGAAGAGTTTGAGAAGAAACGTCCGTTTTACTTAGTCCGTATAGGGGAGTTGATTCTTCTGGCTGACCGCTATGCCGATGCAAAGGTCGTATTGCAGAAAGTGAATACGGAATACCCGAAGACCGAGCATTCGTCGCGAAGCTATTTTGACCTAGGTGATTATGAACAGTTTAAGCGGGCGGATTACGAGAAGGCGATGGTTTATTACGACAGTAGCTTTATTGCCCGTTCTATTTCCGAATATGCGCGTAAGTCACGTGAGCGTCGCGATGCCTTGAAAAAGTTGATGCTCTTGCGCAACTCTAACGATAAAATGGCTCGGAAGGATTCTATTCCCAACATGTCGATATTCTTTGGCAGTGAATTCCAGATGGCAGAACTCTTCTTGTTCAAGCTGTCGGAGTCGGATAGCGCTGTCGCCCGTTTGACGAAGATTATTGAGCAGTCGGATGACACCTCCAAGGTGATGCGGGCTGCTTATGCAAGAGCATTCATTTATGATGAGTTCAAAAATGACCCGGATACAGCCGAGGAATACTACAAGGAAATTATCGAGAAGTATCCGAATACGGAATATGCGAAGCAGGCCCAGGCGAATCTTGGTATGCGTGTGACGATGAAAACCGAGGAGGATGTCGCTCGTGAACGTTTCCTGGAAGCGGAAAGCTTGTGGACTGCTGCATCTGAAATGCCTTTGGAGCGTATGGATGATGTGGATTCCGCTTACGCTTTGGCTTTTTCCAAATACAGTCAAGTGTTTGCGGAATATCCGAAGACACAGGCGGGCGCCCAGGCGCTTTATATGAAGGCTATGTATTTCCAGATGAATCCTGAACGCTTGGATAGCGCTGTTGTAATTTACTACAAACTGCGCAATGAGTATCCGCGGACTCCGTGGGGAAAACGTGCTGCTGACATCATCAGCAATCGTCTTTCGACTTCGGATGATGACATGGAACGTCAGCGGAAGCGCTCAAAACAGGCGATTGCCAGGATAGATGAACAGTCTGCCAGGTATTATGAAGACTTGAAGAAGCCGCCTGAAGAGAAGAAGGCTGAAATCAAGAGTCAGGAAGATGAAGTTCTTGAGAATACGTACAACAGCATGTACGATTTCGAGTAGCTTTGAGTTTCAAAATCAAATAAAGTTAATGGGGAAATGTTATGGTTGAATCCGTTCGTTTTATCAAGAAAATAGCGGTCTTGCTTTTGGCCGTTTTGCTTGTATCTGTTTTTTCTGGTTGCGCAGGTAGCCGCAGTGGTTACACTCGCATCAAAGGGAAACCAATTAAAGTCGGGACCGTCATCAACGGCGATGCCAGCTATTATGGCAAGGGCTTTAATGGAAAGAAAACTGCGAGTGGTGAAATTTTTGACGAAGACGAGTATACCTGTGCTCATCGTACATACCCTTTTGGAACGATGCTTGAAGTTGTGCGCGATGATACCGGCGCGAAGGTCACTTGCCGCGTAAATGATCGTGGACCGCATGCCAAGAATCGCATTTTGGATTTGAGCACGGCTGCTGCGAAGGAACTGGACATGATGAAAGCCGGACATGTAAAGGTTACGGCGACAGTCGTCGATTAGTTCTTGTTTCTGGTGCCGTGGCGCACCTGTCACAGTTTTGAAATTTTTCTCCTTTTTCCAAGCCGATGATTCGTGTTTGATTTTATCTTTGGTACTATGAGAAATATTTTTGAAGCTATTGGTAAATCCCCCGCGGAAATTGAAGCTAAGTTGAACAGGGCGTTTTCGCAGCTGTTCGAAGGTGACTCCGAAAACGAGCGAGTCTGTTTTGACAAGGGCGAAGACGAAGCCTACATCGTCGATATCGGCCACAACGATATCCGTTCGGAGGGCATGAGCTACGGCATGACGATTGCAGCTCTGCTTGGCAAACGCGAACTTTTCGACAAACTCTGGAAATTTTCCAGGATGCACATGAAGAATGTGTCGGGGCCTCTTTCCGGGTACTACTCGTGGGAAGTTTCCACTTCGGATTTTACGATGATGGATCCGGGGCCTGCGCCTGATGGCGAGGAATACTTTGCCGCAGCGCTCTTGTATGCTTCGAAAATTTTTGATTGCGACAAGTATAGGTGCGATGCGCTGGAGCTCTTGAACGACATGGCGCACAAGCCGCAGATGGGCGAAGTTTTCACGATGATGGATGCGAAGGCTGGGCTTCCGCGTTTTTCACCGATGAAGGGCAACGACTTTACGGACCCGAGTTACAATACTGTCGCTTTTTACAGAATGTACGCCAAGGCGAGCGGCGACTCCATCTGGGAGAGAATTGCAGACAACAGCTTTGCGTATTTGCAAAAGGCGGTTCACCCTGTGACGGGGCTTGCCGCGGATTATAGCGAATTTGACGGTACGCCGAAGAGTGTGTCTTGGAACAAGGAAAGCGACTGCTTTAGCGGGGATGCCTGGCGTGTTGTGTGGAATCTCGGTCTGGATGCCGCTGTGTTGAAGTCGAAGGGGATCTTGAGCGATGTGAGCGACTGGGAGGTTGCAGCCATTCGCAAGTTGCTCGGATTTTTGCAGTCGAGACGCCCTTACCTTGCGGACATGCGTGTTGACGGTAGTGCTTTCCCGCGCGAAGCGCGCGCTGCGACGGGCGGGCTTATTGCGATGAACGCTGCCGCGACAATTGCGCTCCCCGAAGATGATGAACTGGTGCGCCCGTTTGCCGAAGACCTGTGGAACATGGATGTGCCGACGGGGCTGTGGCGTTATTACGATGGCTTGCTCTATATGCTCGGGTTGCTCGCCTGCTCCGGCAAGTTCGCCGTGACATGCGATATGTAGAAGGGACGGGTGCGGCTGTGAGTTGCTGATGGTAGCGTTAAATTGCTGCGGATGCGGCTGTGTGTTGCTGATGGCGGCGTTAAACTGCGCGGGGCTGCTGTGAAAAAGGCTTTTTGGCGGATTAAATCTTGCTAGTGGCGGGAAAATTTTTCAAAAAAATCGATGTACTGCTCATTTTGTCACTTTTTGACATTTGACGATTCTATATTGGTGCTCGTAAGAACACTGAATGTTCTTTAAAGGACAAAATAATGAATCGCAAACCGAATAATATGAAGAAAGTGGTAGTTGAAGTTCCCGAAATGAATCTGTGGGATTCCGGTTTTTCTGTATTTAAGCGCCGCATAGGGGAACTTTTGCAGTTGAACGGAATGGATGATGGCGCTCTTGATGACGATGACCTGATGCCGTTTTATAGGCAGGGGGAGAGTGAAACATTTGTCTTGGGAGCACTTGGCTGCCGCGGAGCTTTTTAAAGAGGATTGCTCTGCTGCGGTTGAACTTCTGCGGTTGCGGTTGCTATTGCGATTGCTGTTGCTTTAAACTGCGTCGGTCGCGTCTTGTGGCCGCTGTTGCGGTTGCTATTGCGATTGCTGTTGCTTTAAACTGTGTCGGTCGCGTCTTGTGGCCGCTGTTGCGGTTGCTATTGCGATTGCTGTTGCTTTAAACTGTGTCGGTCGCGTCTTGTGGCCGCTGTTGCTGTTGCTATTGCAATTGCCGTTGCTGCTTTAAACTGCGGCGGTTAGCATCTTGCAGCCGCTGTTGCGGTTGCTGTTTCGTTCGCGGTTTATGTGCCGCTATTGCTGTTGCTGTCGCTGCAGCATATCGCAGTTTAAGTCGCTGTAGCCGCGGTAGAACTTCTGCGGTTTACATCTTGCAGTTGCAATTGTGATTGTTGCGTTTGTTTACTTCGCCTTGTAGCTGACGAAGCGGATGTTGTTGCAGTAGTCCTTGTGGCTTCCGGTGAACGTGAGCCACGGATAGCTGCTGGCTTCTGCTTCGAGCATGGCGCCCTGCTCCGAACCGATTTCGAGGAGGATGGAGGCGCCTGCGTTCATGCGGCCTTCGGTCTGCTGCAACATTTTGCGGATGAGGTCGAGACCGTCCTTGCCGCCGAAAAGCGCGAGCGCCGGATCGAAATTTGCAACTTCCGGTTGCAGATTGCCCTTTTCTGAATCGGGAATGTAGGGGAGATTTGCAATGAGGCAATCAATCTTGGCGAAGTCGGCTGGGAGCGCTTGGAGCAGGTCGCCCTGCAAAAAGTTGAGCTTGCTGTCGTCGAGGCCGTTGCTTGCCTTGTTGTCGCGGGCGAGGTCGAGGGCGTCTTCGGAAATGTCCGTTGCCGTGACGGTCGCTCCGCTGATTTCCTTCGCGCAGGCGATGGAGATGGCTCCGGTGCCGGTGCCGACTTCTACGATGTTCGGGTTCTCGATGTCCTTGAGCTGTTCAATCGCCATGTCGACGATGGATTCAGTTTCTGGGCGCGGAATCAATGCTCTTGCGTCGCACTTGATGATGAACCCTCTGAAGCTTGTATCTCCGATGATATGCTGAAGCGGTTCGCGGTTCGCGCGTCTTGCCACCATGGGGCGCAACACGTCCAGTTCCGCGGGCGTCAGCGGCTTCTCGAAGTTCAGGTACAAGTCCATGCGGCTTTTCATCTTGAGGCCGAAGCTGATGATGTATTCCGCATCGAGACGAGCGTCGGGGACGCCCTTCTTTTCAAAGAACTGCTTTGTACGGTTTAGAATTTCGAGAATGGTCATCGGGGCGTTGGTCATGCGTTAAACTTCCCCAGCTTTTCCTGTGCGTTCGCCATCTGGAGACCGTTGATGATTTCGTCGAGGTCTCCGGTGACAACCTTGTCCAAGTTGTACAAGGTGAGGCCGATGCGGTGGTCGGTGACGCGGTTTTGCGGATAGTTGTAGGTGCGGATCTTGGCGGAGCGGTCGCCTGTACCCACGAGTGCCTTGCGGCTCGCGGCTTCTTCCTGTTCCTTCTTCGCGATGACGGCGTCCAAAATCTTGGAACGGAGCATTTCCATGGCGTGCAAGCGGTTCTGCAACTGGGAGCGTTCTGTCTGGCAGCTCACCACGACGCCTGTCGGGATATGCGTTAAGCGCACGGCGGAGTCCGTCTTGTTGATGTACTGGCCACCGGCGCCGCTACTGCGGTAAGTGTCCATGTGAATGTCCGCTTCGCGGATTTCAACGTCAACTTCTTCTGCTTCCGGGAGAATGGCGACGGTTGCGGCGGATGTATGCACGCGGCCCTGGGTTTCGGTTTCTGGGACGCGCTGTACGCGGTGAACGCCGCTTTCAAACTTCAATGTGCCGTAGACGCTATCGCCTTCGATGTAGGCGCGAATTTCCTTGTAGCCGCCCACGGTGCCTTCGCTCAAGTCCTGGATGGTGATTCTCCAGCCCATCTTTTCGCAGTAGGCGCGGTACATGCGGAACAAGTCGCCTGCAAAGAGCGCCGATTCATCGCCGCCGGTGCCGCCACGGATTTCAATCGTCGCGTTGCGGTAGTCCCACGGATCCTTCGGGACCATGAGAATCTGCAACTCGTCGGTGAGGGCGGGAAGCTTGTGCTCGATTTCGGAGATTTCCTCCTTCGCCATGGCAACCATTTCCGGGTCGCTATCGCCAAGGGTCGCCTTGCATTCTTCAAGGTTCTCCATTGTCTGTAGGTACTCGCGCGCCTTGATGACGGCCTTTTCGATACCCTTGTACTGCTTATGGATCTTGTTGTAGCGAGCCTGGTCGCCTAAAACGTCCGGATTTCCGAGCTCGGATTCCAGTTCTTCGTATTTTTCAATGAGTTTGCGGGCTTTGTCTTTCATCGGGGCTAAATTTAGAAAAATTCGAATTTTGCCAAAGGCTCTGCTTGCGCAAAAAAGCTGATGATAATCAAAAAATGAGTTTTGGAACTCTAACGATTGTGCGGTTTTTTGTGCAGGCATAAGAAAAGGCTCGGGTTTGCCAAAAGGTGGCGGCAATCTTTTCTACATTAAGACCATGAATTTTGAACCCATAGGCTTTTTCCATGGAGATGCCACCTACAAGTACGATGCGCCGAGGCAGGGGCGTCTTTTTGCGGGGCATCCGGGGCGGATTGAGCTGATGCCGGGCAACAATTTCGAAACGGCCTTGAGGGACTTGGATGGTTTTGACCGCATCTGGATCATTTTCCTGTTCCACGAGAACAAGGGGTGGCGTCCGACGACGAGACCGCCTGTGCCGCCGAAGGGACGCGACCGTGTCGGGACTTTCGCAAGCCGCAGCCCTTATCGCCCGAATCCGATTGGCTTGAGCTGCGTAAGACTTCTGAAAGTCGAGGGGCTTACGCTGTATGTGGACGAGGCCGACTTGCTCGATGGAACGCCCGTGCTGGATGTGAAACCGTATGTCCCCTTGGCGGATGCTTTCCCCGATGCGCGAGCTGGCTGGGTCGAGGAGCAGGTGGGCGAACCCTGGAAAATTGAAGCTGCGCCGGAATTTCTCCAGAAAAGCGACTGGCTGCGTGAAAATTCGCCTTTCGACATTCTGAGCTTTGCAAAAATCCAGCTTTCTCGCGGTCCGTTCGACACGACTTGCCGCCGGATGGTAGTCGACGAGCCAAAATGTACGGGAACGCTCGCCTACAGGACCTTCCGCATTGACTTTTGCTTTGAAACGGAATCGCAGGGGATTCGCTTGTGCGATATCCGTAGCGGTTATTCAAAAATCGATTTGGAATCGTCTGAGGACCGTTACGGTGACAAGGATATCCATAGAAAATTCAAATCTCTGTTCAATTATCCGTAATTTTTTATATACTTTTATTCAGTACGTATAAAACTCTGAAGTAAATTTGGAGTTCTTTTGCTGCTTTATGATGAGAAGGTGAAATTATGGACTGGCATGCTATAGTTGTCTTTTTTGTTTTGACTGTTATCGCCATCTGTCTGGACGTTCTTATTTCGGTATTCGCCATTAGACGCAAGACGACGATGTCAGGGTGGCTTGGCTTTTCGGGCATCGCCTGCGCCGTTTGCGTTTTTGCGTACTTGGTTCGCATTTGTACGGGTAACATGAATGTCTATGCGCTGATGACGGGCTTTTACCTTATCGGTCTGGATGTCGCTCTTTTTGGCTACCTGGGATTCATTGTCCGATTTACAAGGTTCCAGGAATCCTCTTTTTGGCATTATATCATCAGGGTGCTATTTATCTGCATTGCGCTGGATACCGTATTCCAGCTGTTGAATCCTGTCACTTACTGGGTTGTGGGTTTCGAGCCGCGCGATACGATTGTGGCCAGGTTCCATTACATTGACTATACGCTTCTGTACTGGGCGCATATTGTATTGGATTACATCTTTGTGATTCTGTCTATAGGCTTGCTCCTGTTCCGCTTTGTCCGCGAACCGAAGAGTTTTGGTCGCCAGTATTTGGATACAATCTCTGTGCTTGTGGTGTTACTTGTCGGTAATTTCCTGTATGGTGGCTTCAATAATTCGCTTTTGGACTATTCAGTCTTTTGCTACAGCTTGCTCATCATTTTCATGTACTGGTATGCGTTCAAGTATTCGTCAAGCGGCATGCTGAACTTTTTCAAGAACAGTATTTTCGAGAATGTGGACCAGGGCCTTGTGCTCTTTGACTATCACGGCGAATTGATTTTCCACAATGGAGTGGCGGAACGCCTGCTTCACAGGGTGAATTTTAATGACGACCTCAACCAGAAAATGTTCCTCAAGGAATGCAATATTACATACGAGATGAACGATTTGGTTGACGTGTTTTCCATTCAATGCTATGGCTCCGTTGAAAAGGGCGACAAGCCGCTCCGCTGCGACTTTCGAAGAATCAAGAGCGAAAATGCGGCATTGCTTGGAAACTTGTTCATATTCTCCGATGCGGTTCTGGAGACTGACCTGTTGACGGGATTCCATAACTGGGATAGCTTCAAGGTTTTTGCCGAGGACAATTCCTCCAGTTTTTCGTATCCTATGACGGCGGTGGTTTGCGACTTGAACAACCTGGCTGTCATCAACAGTTCCAAGGGACAGACGGCGGGTGACCTTTTGCTTGCGGGACTTGCGAACGCTCTCAAGGAGGAGTTTCCTCCGGGAACGTACTATGTGCGTTGTGAGGATGCGCGTCTTGCCGTGCTCAGCTACGATATGAGCTTGGACGATGTGCATGTTTGCATGGCGAATGTCGCGAAGAAGGTGGAGCACAAGTTCCAGTATGCGATCGATGTCGCCTCGTCGTGGAAGCCGAGCGTCATCGCGGCGATTGAATCCGCTTTTTACACGCTGCATCACAAGAAACTGCTCGATAAGAGCTCGTCGCATTCGGAACTTTTGACTTCGTTGGAAAAGACGTTGCAGGAGTGCGACAGCGATACCGAGGAGCATGTCAAGCGTACCCAGAGAATGGGGGAGGCTCTTGGAAAGCGCATTGGCCTTACCGACAAGCAGATGTGCAACTTGTCGTTGCTTTGTCTTTTGCATGATATCGGAAAGATCGGCATTCCTCTGGATATCCTGAACAAGCCGGGGAAACTTTCTACGGAAGAGTGGAATACCATCAAGACGCACGTGACGAAGGGATACCAGATTGCGCGCAGCTCCAAGGACTTGAGCGAAATTGCCGACTTGATTTTGCATCACCATGAACGCTGGGACGGTAAGGGCTACCCGGATGGGCTCAGTCGCGAAAGTATTCCGCTTTTGTCGCGCGTGATATGCATCGTGGATTCCTTCGACGCCATGGTGAACAACCGCTCGTATAGGCCCGCGATGTCTGTTGACGAAGCTGTCGCCGAGTTGGTGAAATGCTCCGGGACGCAGTTTGACCCTTACCTTGTTTCGGAGTTCCTGCCGATTTGTCGCGAGATGGCTGAAGACGTCACGCCGGATTCCATGGAAAAGAAGGTCCGCGCGAAGATCAAGGTCGAGCAAGAAAAGGCACCGAATTTGAATAAAGTTTTGCATCATGTGCATGACTTGCTGTATAGCCGCTACACCTTGGATGCTGGGAATCGGATTATTGGTATTGATGAAAATTTCGAGAAGATGACTGGG
This sequence comes from Fibrobacter sp., assembly GCA_045617325.1. Classification (GTDB taxonomy): domain Bacteria; phylum Fibrobacterota; class Fibrobacteria; order Fibrobacterales; family Fibrobacteraceae; genus Fibrobacter. Next base: position 4,316 of record JAZLIJ010000015.1, on the reverse strand, counting down.
TATTCTTGGGAGGATGTGCAGGAGCGCCACATGGGACAGGGCGACCTGATTCCTGCGGAGGATTTGACCGAATACCTTTGCCTTGTGGAAGAATCCATTGCAAATCGACAGATGGCGTTCTGTGAACATCGAATCAAGAGGAAGGATGGCAACGTCCTTTACGTGTTCTGCCTCGGTCGTGTGGCTTACGATTCTGCCGCGAAGGAAGTGCGCTCCGAGATTGTCATTACCGATAGCTCCAATACGTATGTCATGAAGATGATGAAAAATGCTTTGCGTGACAAGGCGCTTTCGCAGTTGAAGCATTGGGAGGAAACTTATAGAAGGGATTCCTTGACAGATCTTTTGAATCATGCCGCTTTCAAGAGCGATGTGGAAGAAAAACTTCTAGACGACAAGTTCCGCGTGATGCTCCTGATGCTCGATGTGGACAAGTTCAAGGAATACAACGATTCGTACGGACATCGCGCAGGAGACGAGTTCCTGGTGCTTGTCGCCCATGCGCTTTCGTCTTCTTTGCGCGGTAGCGACCTTGCCTGCCGCATGGGTGGCGACGAGTTTGCCGCGGCATTGTTCTTCAAGAAGGACTGTTCCAAGGAATTCATGTATTCGCGTGCGCAGCAGATTTTTGATAAGATAATGATGAGCGTCTCTGCGGCGCCAAATTCGACGGGACTTTCCATGGGTGCCGTCGTCGCGGATGAGAACCTGAAAACGTTCAATCAGCTTTACGAGGCTTCGGACAAGGCGCATTATTCTTCGAAGGAAAAGGGCCGCGGCTGCATCTCGATTGTGGATAATCCTACCGAGACGGATGCCTAGAATTCGCTTGTAAAAATTTCGGATTTAGAATGGGTTTGTGTCGATGCCTTCGACGAGCAGTTTCGTGATGGCCTCGTCGCTTCCCATTTTTGTTTTGTCCTTGACGTTTCTGCCAAATGTCTTGTGCCAGTTGAAGTCTGTGGGCATGAGCCAGTCAAAGGCGGGCCACGGCTTGATGAAACCGGGCGGTAGTAGCTTGTAGAGCTTGCTGGAATCGATGCTTAGGTCGCCTACGCGTGGGGGCATGGGGCCGCCCTCGATTCGCGGAACTCCGTTCAAGAGTTTTGGTGGGTAGCCGCCGACCGCGTTTACGATTTGCGCCACGTTGTAGAGGCTTACTTTGCGCGGACCGCCGCAGTTGTAGATGCCTGCTGGAAAATCATGCTCAAGGATGTACTGCACGGTGCGGCAGAGGTCCGGGCCCGAAAGCGGATTTCGAAATTCGTCGGTGAAAAGCGTGGCTGGTCGCCCAGGGCGGAAACGGTAGGTTATCCAGTCGATGGCGCCTGCGCAGCCGCCGGGTGCGTAGTCCATCGGAAGCGGCACTCGCAAAAGGACTGCGTCCGGCTTGATTTTCGTGATGGCGTCTTCTGCTTCGGATTGGTGCTTGCCGTAGTTGTGGATGGGGTCCTTGGGGTCGGTCTCGATGTAGGGGCGGTTTGGTTTCGTCTTTTCGTTGCCGCTCCAGACCATGTCGGCGGAGATGCGGATGAGTGTGCTTTTGTATTTTGCGGCGAAGTTTGCTGCATCGACACCTTGGCTCACGTTCAGAAGGCGGCTGCGTGCGGGGTCGCATTCGCAAGCCTTGAGTGCACAGTTGCCGCTTGCATCGATGACGGTTCCGAAGCGGAATTCTTCGAAGAGTTCTCCCAGGCGCTCGGTATCCTCGGCGTTCATTGCGTAGACGTTTTTTCCGAAGACGCAGGGGTGCTTTTCCGGGCGGATGCCTACGACGGATGCGCCGAAGAGTTTGTTGAAATGCCTGAAAAGCGCATAGCCGGGAACTCCGTTTAGCCCGAGAATCAGGATGGGGAAACGGATGGAGCGCATTTTCAGGGGATAGCGGCTGTTTACTTCTGACTCAGTTTCCACTTGAAGTAGCCTGCGATTTGCAGCGGATGGTTGAATGTGCCGTCGAGAATTTTTGCCTGGAGCATTTCGTCGGAGAGTTCGCTCGACTCGATTTCTTCGGTGTCGTCGAAATGCGTGCTGCCGTTTCGCGTGACGCCGTCGATGAACACCACGTGGAAAACGCCGCGGTGCCTGTCCGGATTCACCGGGAAAGAGCCTAAATAGGTGATGACGGCTTGCTGCTGGGATTGCTGTTGCGGCTGGAGATGCAACTCTGTCGAACAATTGCTCATTGTTAATTGTTCATTGTTAATTGAAAAGCCGCATTCTTCCTGGAGTTCGCGGAGGGCCGCTTGCTCGGGCGTTTCGCCCTTGTTGATGATGCCCGCCGGAAATTCCAGCGCAATTTTACCGGTGCCGTGGCGGTACTGCTCCGTCATGACCCAGTTGCCCCGGGAGGTGCGTGCGAGAATCAGGACCCAGTCCGGTTGCCAGAGCGTGTAAAAATCGTCAATGATTTTTCCGTTTGGCAATTCGCATTTTTCTTTGGCCACCTTGAGCCAAGGGGCGTTTACCAAGTATTCCGTGTCTAAAAGCTTCCAGGATTCCATGGACGCAAATTTAGAAATTTACTGTTTCTCGCGGCCTTTTCTGACTGCAACTGTCGGGTGAAAAGTTCCTTCGTGCTTTTACGAAATTTGGTGTCGCAGCTGCTTTTTTATGTGTAAATTAGGTGTAAAAGTTCAGGTGCCTATTTGAAATTCCTTGGCTTTTATATAGTTTAATCAAGAGAACATGTTCTGCATTTGGATATGATGAATTTAAAATAGCGGATAGTTTATTTCAATTGAAAAAGAATGAATTTTTTTTTTGGGGGGGGCAAAAATATTTAGATGCTAGTAATGATTGGTTTCATAACTATAGGGAGAATGGTTCATTACTATATGGTCATTATGACGATTCTATCGATACTTCTATGTTGCGTTGCCCAACAAAAGAAGAATTAGAAGTGTATCTAAAATAAAGAAATGTCTTGGAAAATTGAAGAGATGATTATGAGAAAGTTTGTATTTATGATATTCTTTTTGGTGGCATATTCGTTGGCTACTAAAATGGGGACGGGACGGCCTTATATGTGTAATCCTAGTTATCATGGGGCTTTTGGTTATGAACTTGGCGGTCCTGGGAGTCTTTATGTTCCGGAAAATATTCTTGAAACAGACGAAAAGTCTGCTGCACAAGATGAAGCCAATATTGTTCGTTTAATCGAAAAGAACTCGCAAAAGTATATTTACGGAAGTACGAAGTTGATGCCTGTAGTTGGTGAAATGAAGGCTGTAAAAAAAGAATTGAAGTGTTATTACATTGCTTATTCAAAAAGTAAAAATGCTATTGTCAATGATGCTTATGTAGCCTTTGCTACTAATATTCCTCAGCAGGTGAAAAAAACGGCTTATGATATTGAAAGATGTGATGTAACTGGGAAAAAATGCCAACATGAATCTGAATATTCCTTTTTTACTTGCCGTAATTCTGAGCCAACGGAAAAGGGGTGCTTGGTAACGGAAAAGGGTATGGAACTTATTGTGATGCGAAGCTGTAATAAGGCTCATATTGCGTCAACGAATAAAGATGGCTTGCTTTTTTATTTGAAATTGAGGGAGTTACCCTTTGGTTCGGAATCGTATTTGGATCTTTTTGTTGATTACGTAAAAAGTCAGAATTATGATGAATTTAAAGTTACTGTCCCCTACGGTGCAACGGAACAGGATTTCTTTAAGGTCGGTAACGAGGCTGTGCAAATCGCTCCTGGCATTGATTATTACATGGATGGAAAATTTATTGAATCCGTCACTTTTGAAAAAAGTCCGTTCAAGAATATTCAGGAAATTTCTGACCACTGCTACGACTGGGGCAAAAAACAGCTGGAGAAAATGGAAAAGAAGTGAATGAAGTTTTAAAAGAAGAATGTAAAGAACCTCGGTATGATCATTTTGATGGACCATATTCTCCGATTGAATGCCCGAATATGAAAGAAATAGAAAAGTATGTACCGCGTGATTTGATACCATAAAAAGGAGGATAAAATGAAAAATTTAACACTACTTTGCGTTTTGATAATGCTTTCTTTTTCGCTTGCAGAAGAAGATTACTTTGAAAAAAATTGTGGGTATTGCTTTGGAGGTGGTTTCGTTGCTCATAATTCGAATCAAAAATCTCCAAAGGGAAAGGATGATGTTGTATCATGTTATTGGAAAGATGAAAATGGAAAAGTGATGTATGTTAGTTATGCAAGTATTTTTCCCATGCCAATGATTGGCAAGCCTAGGTATGATAAATCAAAAATGGGCTGTTTTTTTGTAGAGAGCAAACCGTATGTGACGTTTGGAACAAATTTACCAAACCAAGCGTTTGGTGATTAT
>JAZLIJ010000014.1:0-10532 GCA_045617325.1 Fibrobacter sp. | reverse complement strand
GGCCGACGCTTTATTCTCACAACAACAGCCATTCTTCGTTTTAATTAAATAATCATCTTGCTTATGGCTATTTTATTGCAGTTTTTCCATTCATCTTTGTTTTTGCAACTTATCTTGCCACGGACTTTATCCAGTGAGCCGTTTTTTTTCAAGGATTTGTGTGGAAATACGGGCAAACTTGAGCTCTGGCATGTAGAGATGATGATGCTGCGAAATTTTTTTGAAGAGGTATGGCAAAATGAAATAATGTAAGTGAACTTTTGAGCATGCGCTTTTTTTGCCGATGAAAGCTTTAAAAAAGCCGATAGGGAACGCTTTAAAATATGGAAAAACATGTGAAAAAAGCTATCTTGTGCTTCGTGAATAATTTAGAGACTGATAGCAAATTTTTGAAAAAGGCCGTCCTGGTCAATATTGTTGGAACCATTCTCAAGGTTTGCGGACCGCTTTTGACTTTTGTGATGGCCCGCATCTTTGGAGCTGCTGAATTTGGCATTTTCGTTTCGGCTCAGACGCTGCTCTTGACGATTGCGCATTCCGCGACGCTTGGACTTGACAAGGGACTTTATTGGTACCTTCCGCAGAACAAATTGAACAATCGCCCTTCGTATGATGGAATCATGGAATCCTTCTGGATTTCTGCGGCGGTTTCGCTTCTGTGTACTGCGGTTATCTTTGTCGGCTCCTTTACGCCACTCATTTCAAAAGAGTTGCCGTGGTACGCCATTTCACTTTTGTTCTTTGTCGGTACATACGTTTTCAGTACTGCTTCCGAAGGAAATCGCCGTCCGCAGAACGCTGTTTTCGTGAACTCTTTTTTGGTTGTGACTTTGGCTCCAGCTACATCCATCGCACTCCATTTCCTCGATATTCCGCATGCGCTTCCGCTGGGTCTTTTTGTGGGTCAGGTGGTTGGCTTCTTTGTACATTTCGCCTTGATGCGCAAGCAATTTCCCGATATGCCTCTGAAACCAGGGAAACTTGTCTCCAAGGGGCTTCTGCTTTATTCTTTGCCACTTGGTTTGAGCGAATTTGTTTCCTCGTTTCTTGTGCGTTCTGGACTGTGGATGGTTATGCTCTTCCTTGGTCCCGAGAAGGCTGGTGCTTACGGCATCATGGTGACGATTTCGAATGCGCTTCAGACAATTCGTGTTGGGTTCACTCCGATACTTACGCCTGTTGTCGCGGGTATGGACAAGGAACGTCTTAAGACGGATTTGAAACCGGTCTATAGTTATTGCGTTTTCATGGTGACATTTATTCAGCTTCTCATTGGTTTTTTCATTGTGCTCTTCCCGAGTGAAATTTTGAGCATTGCAGGTAAGGATTTCATTGTGCAGCCGGAAACCTTGGGTATTCTTCTTCTTGTTCATCTGGTTGCAGGCTTTGGCGGCATGTCCATTGTGGTGTTGAACGGTATGGGTAAAAGTCTCTATTCGTTGAAAATGGATATTTTCTCTCTAGTTGTCGCCCTTATTTCCGGTTATTATCTTGTGCCTGCTTTTGGACTTGTCGGTGCCGCTCTTTCGATGCTTCTGTATAACGTTGTTGCCATCATATTCAATAACGCTTATCTCTTGAAACTGGGTTATAGACCTTATTCTTCGAGACTGATGTCGCAGGCTGCTTGGATTCTTGGTCTGATTGCATTCTACATTGTGATTAACATGAACTTGTTTACACTCACCCTTGTGCAGAAAATCATTATATATGTGGTTATCCTCGGTTTCCTCGGTCTTTACTGGAAGGTGATGAAAAAGAGGATGGAAGCTGACAAGAACGGCGTGCAAATCAAATCGTAAATGGAAATGATATTATGAAGCAGATTGAACGTGAAGAATGTCGCGAAGTGCAAATGTCCGTATTGGATGAAATTGCCCGCATCTGTAAAGAACATCACTTGGATTATAGCCTTTCTTACGGCACGCTGCTTGGGGCTGTTCGCCACAAGGGTTACATTCCTTGGGATGACGATATTGACATAAGCCTCATGCGTGAAGATTACGATAAGCTCATCGCTATTCTCAAAGATCCAAATGTCCCCAAAAAGGAGTGGTTCTCTGTTGTTGACGATACGGATGACGGCTATTTTTATTCGTTTGCGAAAGCCTATGATAATAGGACTGTTGTGAAGATGGATAGGCATAAAGGTGAATTTGGAATTTGGGTGGATATTTTCCCCTTGGATAATTTGCCCAAGTCCAGTTTCTGGTCGAAATTCTTGATTCTTTTTTGCGCTTTTCTTCGCGTTATCGAGTTGTCTCTGAGTACAGATTTCTCGTCGAAAACGCTTAGCAAGGGAACGCTTTTGTACAAAAGATTTTTCTATGTGATTTCTTCCATTATTGGCAAAAAAAGGTTTTGCCGTTTTGTTGAAAAAGTAGTTCGTGTTTGTGCAAAGAATAAATCGGAGAAGGTGGTCAATCTGTTTTATGATTCCAAGTGCGACAAGGTAATGGACCGTGAAAAGTTGATGGGGCGAGCGGAATTTGCGTTTGAAAATCGAAAATATTTAGGCTATGCGAATTATGATTATTACCTTTCTACGTTGTACCGGGATTACATGACGCCTCCGCCGGAAGGTAAGCGCTGGACTCATGAATTTGATTGTTGGTGGAAGTAATTATGACAAAGTATCTTTTTGTATTGACAAGTTCTCCGAAGGATTTCTTCTGCGAGCAGACGCTCGTGGCAATCGCTTCACTCCGTGTGCATAATCCGGGCGCCTTCGTGACGCTCTTGACTGATGACAAGACCGCTGCGACCCTTACAGGCAAGCGCGCGGCTTTGAAGGATGCGGTCGATGAATTCGTAGCACTTGAACTCGATGAAAAGTTCACTCCGATGCTTCGCTCCCGCTACTTGAAAACAGTCATGCGTAACGTGATTGACGGGGATTTCCTCTACATGGATTCCGATATCGCTATCGTGGGCGACCTCTCGATTCCTGAAGAATGGAAGGGCGGCATTTATGCGGTGCTCGATTTCCACGTAAAACTCCACCAGGCCATCAACCGCAAGAAGATTCTGAACAATGCGAAGATGATGGGCTTCTCGCCGATTCTGAACGACGAAATTTTCAACGGGGGAGTGATGTATGCGGCCGATACTCCCGAAGCCCGCAAGTTCTTTGAAACCTGGCACGAACTTTGGCTGTACTGCGTTTCGAAAAACTTCCCGTACGACATGGCGAGCCTTGCCGAGACGAACTTCAAGTTCGGCTACATCACAAAAAAGATGCCCGGCGAATGGAACTGCCAGCTCGCCTACGGCAAAAAATATATTCCGAACGGCAAGGTGTTCCACTTCTTCGGTTCGCGCATTATTGATACCTGTGGCCGCAAGGTGCCTGAAAGCATGAACTTGTTCTTGCCGAAAATTCTGCGCAAGAGTTTCTACACGGACCTTAAGGAAATCCCTGTGACGGTGAACGCCGACAAGACGATTACCATCAACGAATACTACGACGACGTGATTGCGCATGCGAAGGACGAATTCCTTTACCAGACAATGCATGCGGGCGAATTTGGCGCCGATATCATCCGCAGTTACGCCTTCGCGAAGTCCCTCGGATACGTTTATAAAAAATTGCCGTTTGTTTTGCCGATTCTTTCGTTGATTGGAAGGATTCTGTAAAGCCCTACGGCCTATAACCTAAACTGGTGTCTTACTTTTTTCGCCGGCGATTTCGCGAACTAATCGCGGAACTTCGTAACCGGGAAGCCTTGTGCGAATTTCTGCGATGAGTTCGTGGGCGCGTTCGTCGCTTATTTCGAAATGGGCTACCCCCTTGGCGTGGTCCAGCTGGTGCAGATAGTAGGGGAGAACGCCTTGTTCGAAAAGTTTTCTGCTTAGTTTTTCAAGGGTCGTTGCTTCGTCGTTGATTCCCTTCAGTAGTACGCTTTGGTTCAAAAGAGTCCAGCCGCTGTATTTTAGTTGCCCGAATACCATCTGGGACTCCTCGTCTAGTTCGTCTGGATGGTCTACGTGGACGACAAGGACGCTATCGAAGCGAGCCGGCAGTTCGCGGAGCAGCTCGAAATGCTGCATGACAAGGTCCGGACGCATAACGGGAAGCCTTGTGTGGATCCGAAGTGTGGTGACGGATGCGTGCATGGCGATGGTTTCGACTAAGTCGCGGAAGGTGTCTGGCGAAAGAGTGAGCGGGTCTCCGCCTGAAAGGATGACTTCCCAGATGTCCGTGTGTACGTCAAGCCAGTTGTTTACTTCCTGTGCGATATTCGGCGTGTTCTGGAACGGGTAGTTGCGTCTGAAGCAGAACCGGCAGCGCACACCGCAGGTTGAGGTTGTCATGATGAGCGCACGTCTGTCGTATTTCTGGATGACGCATTCCGACTTGCTTGCGGGTAGGTCTCCGACAGGGTCGGTGACAAATCCAGGAACGTCGATGAGTTCATCTGTGGAAGGGAACACCTCGCGTAGCAGTTTGGCCGGTTCGTTTGCTTTCTTGATTAAATCGGCGTAATGCTTGGAGCAGTGGAAGGGAAATGCAGGGCTTTTGTCCAGTTTTTCGAGAGCTTCGCTTGTAAAACCGTTGAAATTTTCGCCCAAATACTCTAAAAAGTCAGAAATATGCGTGAATGCTTTAACAGAATTTTCCATTATATTGCTAAATTTAGCAATATAAATAACCAAAAGAGGATAATATGGGTACTGTAAGCACCAACGAATTCCGTAAGAAGTTAAAAATCATGGTTGATGGTCAACCGTACGAAATCATCGAAAACCAGTTTGTGAAGCCGGGTAAGGGTCAGGCTTTCAACCGTGTTCGCATCAAGAACTTGGTGACTGGTCGTACTCTCGAACGTACTTGGAAGAGTGGTGATACGGTTGAAGAAGCCGATGTTACCTATACTGAAATGACTTATTTGTACAATGACGGTGCTACGTGGTACTTCTTGGACAATACCACTCAGGAAACCATGGAAATCGCCAAGGAAAACCTCAATGGCTGCGAAGTTTGGCTCCTTGACGGCGCAACTGTCGAAGTCACCTGGTGGAAGGATCCGAAGACTGGCGGCGACATGCCGATTGAAGTGATTCCGCCGACCTTCGTTGATCTCATGATTATCGACGCTCCTCCGGCTGTCCAGGGCAACACCAGCGGTAACGTTCTTCGCGAATGCACCGTTGAAACTGGCGCCAAGGTGATGATTCCGCTGTTCATCGAAAACAACACCAAGATTCGCGTGGATACCCGCGACGGTTCCTACCTCGAACGCGCTAAGTAAGATGAGGTGAGGCGTCGTCCTCCCTGAGATTTACCTTTGAAAAAGTCCGGTTATGCCGGACTTTTTCGCGTGAAAGGCTTACGTTTTAGGGGAAAGACCTCATTCCGAGGTGTGAGGTTGGATTTTTGAGGGAATCCCGGCTAATAGCGGAGGTTCTTTTTATAGGACTTGTCTATACTTTTTGTGACGAAAACCTTACGAAGACGTTCTGTTTTCTTAATTTTGGTGTATGTTTTATCGTAAGCTTGTTTTACTGCCCGTTTTCTTGTTTGTGTCTCAGTTGATAGCGCAGACTGCTTCAGTCCTGGGGTCCGAGCGTACGCGTAATCTGCGCTCGTTGGATTATGCTCCGATGCTTTTTGAGTATCATCGTCAGACGGCTGGTAAGGAACGTTCCTTTTTTACATATCCTTTGCGCAACAAGACTTTTCGTTCGGAATTTTCTCAGCATACGGAACGTGCGTTAATTCGGTTCGGAAACATTGATTTTGATGGAAAGGACTCTTCTGCCGAAAAGCCGAAGCATACTTTTGCGATTGCTGCTTCTCCTATTCTGGGCGTTGATTTTCGAGGATCCTCTGTCGCAAACGATACGATTTGGCCTGCTTTTGATGGAGGCCTGTTCCTTCGCGGCTATGCGGATTCCCTCGATTTCGATCTTGATGCGCGGATTTATGCAGAAAGTCATTCTGCCGGTGCAAAGTCGGATGATAAACGCAAACCGCAGAGCTTTGACCACGAAGTGTTCGATGTGCAGAATGAAGATCGTGGCGGCATGGATTACGTGAGCTACGCGCGTTATCGGGCGCATTTGGGCTTTAACTATGCATTTGTCCGTTTGCAGCTTGCGCGTGATGTGCTGCATTTTGGCCCTGGCTACTACAACAATTTGACGCTGAACCAGTTTGCGCTTCCGTTCAACATGTTCTCGCTGAATTTTGAATTTGGCCCACTTCGCGTGTTCAGCGCCTATGGCGATTTGCGTGTGAATTCCTGGAGTTACAGCAAGGACAACTTGAACGATCGTAACATGTATGCGCATCGTTATGAGATTGCCCTCGGTGACTTGACGATTGGCATGAGCGAAATACAGATTCTCTACAACGAGAACAAACCTTGGCTTTTTATGCCGCTTGTGCCGCTTTTTATTGAGAAAGGAAATTATACGGAGCGAGTGAACAACGGAGCCCTAGCTTTTGACTTGAACTATCGCTTATTCAATGCGCTTCGCCTTTATGGTGAGTTTTTCTTGGATGACATGGAGTCGCCATACGCTGTTTACGAGAACAAGTACAGCAACAACCGATGGGCGGGCATGCTCGGTATGCAGTATGCGCAGGACTTTTATTTGTCAAGACATCTTTTGCAGGTGGGGAGCATCTTTGAAATTGCCCGTGTGGAGCCCTACACCTATTGCCACTATGATACTGCCCAGGCACAGATGGCTCATCTCGGCTTGCCTCTTGGAAATCCGAACGGACCGAATTCCCTGGCTATAGATTGGACTGTTTATGCGCAACTCCACTGGGGCGGGTCTGGATATGCGCATTCCAAATTTTTCCTTGGACTCCATAATAAGTGGCTTTGGAAGGGAGTCGATGAGGGTAGCCTTATCGAAGATCCGTACAAGACGATTGAAAAAAGGTTTATTTACAAGGCTCCGTTGAACTATACGATATCGCCTAGTTTTAGCTATCAGAGGCGGCATGTATCCTTGGTGGGTGAGTTTACTTTCGGGGATGAGCGCATGGTCTATTTACGAACAACATTTATTTGGTGAGTAAAAAATGAAAAAATGTAAAAACTTTTTTTTACTATATTTTTGGCAATGTTTGTTACGTGAAAAAATTTTAAGTGTTATGTATTATTGAGTGTGCTTTTGAGTAAGAGGTGGATTCATGGATAAGATTAAGGAAATTGTAGGAAATTTTAGATATCGAAAGCGTATTTTAGCTTCGGTGGATGGTTTTATTGTATTTACGGCGGGGCTTATAGCCAACTTGCTTTTTAGCAATACAGAACGAATGAACCTGTCTTTTGTTCTCTTGTTGTGTGTGGCGTCCTGTTTTGGAGGGTTGCTCCTTTTTGGTGCCTACAATAAACTTTGGCGCTATTTTAATCGATATGATTATTTGACTTGTGTTGAAGGGGTTGGCGTCGGTATTGCCATTGCTTATATCTTCGTCTATGTTTTTGTAGGCAGTATTTTATTGCCGTTTGTTTTTTGCCATGCTGTTATATCAGTTTTTGGCGTATGCATGTTCCGTTATATGTTCAAGAACGTTTTTGTTTCGCTGATAAATTGTGGAAAAGTTGAAGCCAGCCGTAAGCGGACTATGATTATTGGATGTGGTAATGCTTGTATTTTGCTTTTAAACGAAATTCGCAATTGTCAAGAAGAGGTGAAAGTTGGACGGACCACTTCTAGCGCGTGTAATATTGATCCTGTTTGTATTGTAGATGATGACCGTACTAAGATTGGGAGAATAGTTAATGGAGTTCTTGTCGCTGGTGGAACTAGCGATATTCCGAAGCTAGTTTTGGCGGAACGGGTGGAACAAATTATTTTTGCCATTCCCAGTTGCCCTGTAGGAGATCGTCAGGTTATATTAGATATTTGTGCGAAAACTGGTCTTCCTGTAAAGGTATTGCCTTTTGTTGGGTCTCTTTTGGAATCGGAAGGGGCGAAGCCGGTTGGCTATATTCAGCAGATTCGTGACATCAAGGTTGAAGACTTGTTGGGGCGTGACCCCATCCGTTTTGATAATGCCGATATCCGTGCTTTTATCGAAGGCAAGACTTGCATGGTCACTGGCGGTGGTGGAAGTATTGGCAGTGAGCTTGTTCGCCAAATTGCGAAGTACAATCCCAAGCAGGTTGTCATTGTGGATATTTACGAGAACAATGCGTACGAAATCCAGCAGGAGCTGTTGATGGAGTATGGACATAATCTCGATTTTGTTGCCCTTATCGCAAGTGTTCGTGATTATTTCCGCATGAATCAGATTTTTACGAAGTACAAGCCCGATGTGGTGTTCCATGCGGCTGCGCATAAGCACGTGCCGCTGATGGAATACAGTCCGATGGAAGCTATCAAGAACAATGTCATCGGAACATTCAATATGGGGACACTCTCGATGCTCCACAATGTGAAAAAGTTCGTGATGATTAGCACCGACAAGGCGGTAAACCCTACGAATGTGATGGGGGCTTCTAAACGATGCTGTGAAATGGTGGTGCAGTTCCTTTCGCAGCAAAAGGATAGCAAGACCGAGTTTGTGACGACTCGTTTTGGAAATGTTCTTGGTAGCAACGGCAGTGTCATTCCTCTTTTCAAGAAGCAGATTGAGCAGGGCAAGCCTGTTACTGTGACGCATCCAGACATTATCCGCTATTTTATGACGATTCCTGAAGCGGTTAGCCTTGTGATGGAAGCGGCGAGCATTGCGCATGGTGGTGAAATCTTTGTGCTTGACATGGGACAACCTGTAAAAATCGTGACACTTGCCGAGAACCTCATTCGTATGTATGGAAAGGTTCCTTACAAGGATGTGGAAATCAAGTTTACCGGACTCAGACCAGGCGAAAAAATCAAGGAAGAACTTTTGATGAATGAGGAAGGTCTGCAGAAAACAAGGAATAAGCTTATTTTCATTGGTAAACAGATTGAAATTGATACAGATCGTTTCATCAATGAACTTTGGAGTCTGAAAAACGCTGCCGCTGAAAATAACGAAGAATTGGCGGTTCGAGCACTGCATGAAATTGTTCCCACGTTTACAACGCCGGAAGAGTTCAACAGGACTATATTGGAAAAGGCTGTATAGAAAATGAATCGTTTTGAGAAAAAAGTTTGGCTTTCGAGCCCTACGATGCATGGGGAAGAAATCAAGTACGTGCAGGAAGCCTACGAAACCAATTGGATGAGCACCGTTGGTGCTAATATCAATGAAGTGGAACGCCAGGTGGCTGAAAAAGTTGGCTGCAAGTACGGCGTAGCACTTGGTGCTGGTACTGCCGCACTTCATTTGGCAACAAGGCTTGCGGGCTACGCCCTTTACGGGAAACCGAAGGCGGGGCATGGCACCTTGGAAGGCCGCAAGGTCTTTTGCAGCGACATGACTTTTGCCGCGACGCTCAACTCTGTTGCTTACGAAAACGGCGAGGCCGTATTCATCGACACTGAATACGACACTTGGAACATGGACCCCGTGGCTCTCGAGAAGGCTTTTGAGGTTTATCCGGACGTTCGCCTTGTTGTGCTAGTTCATTTGTACGGAACGCCTGCGAAGATTGACGAAATTCGCGCTATATGCAAAAAGCATAACGCGCTGATTGTCGAGGATGCTGCCGAAAGCCTCGGTGCTACTTACAAGGGCGAACAGACCGGAACATTCGGTGATTATGCCGCCATCAGTTTCAACGGCAACAAGATTATTACCGGCAGTAGCGGCGGCATGTTCCTTACCAATAGCAAGGATGACGCAGACAAGGTACGCAAGTGGAGCACACAGAGCCGCGAACCATTCCCGTGGTATGAACATGAGGAAATCGGCTACAATTATCGCATGAGCAACGTCATTGCTGGGGTTGTGCGCGGACAGTTGCCTCATCTGGAAGAGCATATTGCGCAGAAACGAGCCATCTACGAGCGCTACAAGGAGGGCTTCAAGGGGCTCCCTGTGAGCATGAATCCTTACGATGCTGTAAACAGTGTCCCGAACTTTTGGCTCAGCTGTCTGATTATTGATCCGGATGCTGTAGGTGAGGAAAAGGGCAAATCGACTCCCGAAAAAATCCTCGCAAAGATTGCCGAGATGAATGCTGAAGGCCGCCCCATTTGGAAACCCATGCACATGCAGCCCATGTATATGGATCACCCTTTCGTCTCTGCGCCTTGTCGCTCCCGCGAAGGCGGGAATCCCGCATCCGATGTTGGAGCCGATATCTTTATGCGTGGCCTTTGCCTCCCGAGCGACAACAAGATGACTACTGACCAGCAGGATGCCATCATCGCCACAATCAGGGAGTGCTTCGCGTAGTTCTCTCCGGTTAATCCCGGGAGAACTCGCTTGCCTTGTTTACAGGTTGTTCTCGGCTTTTATTTTTAGCACTTCTTCGGCGGAAGTGTCGTTGTCTTCGGCGATTTCCTCAACGGTGAGCTTGCCTCGGTTCAATGCTTTGATGATTGCTGAACGCTTTGCTTCGGCGAGGCCTTCCGCACGCCCTTCTGCACGCCCTTCTGCACGTCCTTCTGCACGTCCTTCGGCACGCCCTTCG
>JAZLIJ010000013.1:0-3281 GCA_045617325.1 Fibrobacter sp. | reverse complement strand
GGATCAATATGATACTATAACATATCATCACAAGGGAATATGCCCCGATGGATGGCGATTGCTTACATACAATGACTTTTATATTGTTGTTCATGCCGATGGAAATACCCATGGTGTTGAAGGAACCCGTTCTGCATATGGTTTTGGTGGCTACAATACCACAGGGTATAGCCTTGTTGGGGCTGGCGTCAATTGGAATGGTTCCTTTAGGGACATAAATGACGCCACTTATTGGCATTACCCTGAAGAAAATCCAGAAAATTATGCAGAGAAATCTAAGGCATCGTATCAATACACTCTAGCAACCGGCATCCCTATTTCAAACACTTTTAAAACGCATGGTTTTTCAGTCCGTTGCGTAATGGATGAATAATTCAATCGGAGCCTAGACAGAGACTGCTTTGCGTTATACAACCGTTGAGGTCGATATGTCTAAAAAGTCAGCAAGGAAAATTTGCTCGTGATGACTGCAAAATCGGCATCCTTCAACAGCGCAAGATTTGCATAGAAACATTTAACAGAGTTTTAACATGAACACTTTCAAAAAAATCACACTCACCAGCGCGGTCGCTTTTGCGCTGTTCACCTTTAACGCCTGCGGTGACGACTCTAACTCTACCAGTGTTCCAAGCGAAAACAGCGCACTAAGTTCCGCTGTTGAGGACGATGAATCCTCCTCCAGCGTCAACGGTGACTCGTCCTTTTCTGTTCCGGGTTCCTCCTCAAGCGTCATCCTGAGCGATAGCGAAGGATCTAGCAGTAGCGTCAAGGGCAGTGCCCCAGCCGATGGGGCGTCATCCTCTTCTGTCATTTCCGACCCCGATCGGGAATCTAGTAGTTCCTCGGAAAAATTCAGCAGCAGTTCGGCTAAGTCCAGTTCCTCGGTGAACTCCTCATCAAGTGTCAAGTCTAGCAGCAGTTCTTCCGTAAAACAGTCTTCTTCGTCTGTGGCTAAGTCTAGCAGTAGTGGGGAGTATGTTCCTTTTGACCATTCTCTTACTCTTGCGGGAGCTTATAAAGTTGGTGAAGATGCCTATCACCAGTTTACGGATGAGCGTAATGGGCGCAGTTACTATTATATAACGATTACGGGTAAAGATACTAGTGGAAATGCAGCCTCTGTGACCGTTATGGCGGAAAATTTGAATATTGGCGTTGACGTGTTAGGAACGCAAGACCAGACTGATGATAAAGTGATTGAACGCTATTGCTACAATGATGATACCACCAATTGTGACCGCTATGGAGGCCTTTACCAGTGGGCGGAAATGATGCAACTACCTAGCGCGTGTAACAATATGGATTGTTCGGATAGATATGACCCATCGAATCATCGGGGAATTTGCCCAGAGAATTGGCGCATTTTGACTTATAATGATTTCTATATCATTTTGAATAGCAATGGAAACACACATGGAATAGAGGGCTTGCGGTCGACGTTTGGTTGTGGAGGATATAATGAAACAGGTTTTAGCCTTGTATGTAGTGGGTATAACTGGGAGTATAAATACAAAAATTTAGATAAAGGAATTTATTGGTTCTATCCAGAAGAATCTTTCTCGGATTCACAAAACGCGAGTGGATCTTTTACAGGTCTATCTATGACAACCGTTAGAAAAGGTTCTTATAATAAATCACATGGATTTACGGTTCGATGTGTAATGTCTAAATAAAACTTTTTTTGTCTAAATAATTAATTCATCAACAAAGAGTAGATATGTCTAAAAAACAGCAGAAGAAAAAACTGAATGCAAGTAACTTCAAAATTGAGGCTCTCGAACCTCGTTTGATGATGGATGGAAATCTTTAAACAGCTGCTTTTTCTGAATATCCAGGGCAGCCACGGCAAACGCCACCAGCCCCTAAACCTCACGAAACTTCAACAACAAGACATTCAAGAAAATGCCTTCCGCCGTTCCGCATTGCGTTCGCGTTAGGCCCCGCAGCCCGTATGGGTTCGGACGCGAAGCGGCTGAACGACAAAAAGACCGAACTGGATTTTTCCAGCTCGGCCTTTTTATAGCGCAAGAGGGCCGGCCCGCCAGGGCAACGCCCTCAAACTACAAAGCAAAAAAAATTCTCGCCCGGCCTTGACACCGCCAAAACTTTTGTATAAATTTAATAGTGAACAAAAGAACACTATCGCGTAAAGTCGCGAGCAGGTGCATTGTTTTCGCGGCGAGTGCCGCCCGTTTATTAGATGAATCAAGCCGTCGCTTTTCAAGCCTGTAGCGACTGGAGGAAAAATGGATAGAAAGATCAAGCCCATCGAGGAGTTGACCATCAGGGACAACTTCATGTTCGTGAAAGTCTTCAGCGACGAGGAAATCGCCAAGCCGTTTCTCAAGGCCCTTTTGAAGGTCGATATCGAGAAAGTCAGCGTCGTCGGCGAGGCCTTCCAGCAAAGCAATCCCAACAAAAAGTGCATCCGCTTCGACATCATGGTCAAGGAAGACGGCAACGGCATCGGCCGCGTATTTGACTTAGAGATGCAGATGGTCGATACCAAGGAACTTCCGCTCCGCGCCCGCTACTACCAGGGTGTCTGCGACACGGAAACGCTCGGCAGTTCCCATCGGTACAAGGAGCTGAAGGAACAGTATATCGTCTTCCTCTGCCCCAAGGATATTTTCGGCAAGGATCGCCCCATTTACGAGTTCGAGAACCGCGAAAAGAACGACCATTCCCTGACCTTGGGCGACCTCACTTATAAAATTTTTTGTAATTTTAGCAAGTACGAATCGGTAACCGACGAAGCCGTTCGCGACTACCTGAAGTATTTCGCCACCGATGAAGCGACATCGACAGCAACGAAGGCCATCAAGAACAGGGTGGACTTCTATCACAAGGACCCCAAGACAAGGAGCGACTACATGACTTTTGAAGCAATGCTTGAAGAGGAACGCGATGAAGCGGCCGCTGCCAAGACTAAGGAACTTGCCAAGGCCTTGCGTGATCAGGGGAAACTTACTTTGGCCGAAATTGCTTCTGTTTCTGGCCTCACTCCCGAAGAAATCAAGGCACTGTAAAAGAGGCGCAGTCTCGCATTTGCGTCAAGAGCCGTTTCGCCCTGCTTTCGCGTTAGGGCTGCAACCACTTAGAGCTTTGCTCTTATGGGCCATGGTCCCCTTTAGGGGACCCCGCCGCCTGTATGGGGTCGGACTCGCGCGGCGCTTGCCTTGTGCAGTTGCAGGTCGCGCGAGGCTGAACGAACGACTCGCATCGCGAGTCGATAGCGCAAGGGCGGACAGCACTTGGCGACTTGTCGCCTTAGTGCGCAT
>JAZLIJ010000012.1:0-6343 GCA_045617325.1 Fibrobacter sp. | reverse complement strand
ACTTGCCAACGCCACGATGGGCAAAAGTCGCCGTCTGGTAAATGGGAAAACTGATGGAACCCGTTCCATCCTTGTCAAAACGGTTCAAATTACCGTGAATACATCGAGTTTCAATACCTAAGCTCATTAACACCTCTCTTTCCTATCGTTTTGATAGGTTTATTGACGAGCGCAAATATAGAAGGCGTTTTTGTTATTGTCCAATACTTTATTTTTAGCTCACGCTATAGGTTTTTGCTATAAACAAATCAAAGATAGTGAGAAAAACGGACAACATAAAAACCGATAATCTAAAAATCTACTTCCTTCAGGTATCGTTTCAGCAGGAACGCACAGAAGTAGGGGAATGTATGGATGTTGTTTGCATCTGATTTTACTAAAATACGAGCGAGTTTTGTGTAAGTCGCACTAAAAAATGAGCGAGTTTAGAGAAATAACTGTTTTTTGAAGGGTTGAATGCCCTTATATTGCTCCCAATTTCAATTAGAATTTCATTAGAAAAATACTGTGGGCGTTGCCCTGGCGGGCCGGCCCCTTGCGCTATCGACTCGCGATGCGAGTCGTTCGTTCAGCCTCGCGCGACCTGCAACTGCACAAGGCAAGCGCCGCGCGAGTCCGACCCCATACGGGCGGCGGGGCCTAATGCAAACGAAACAAACATTACCCTACATTTTAGATTTTTTATTATATTTGTAGGGTAATGAGTCTTGTTGTCGATATAATTCAGGAAGAATTGGAACGTCTGGAACGTATGCTCCAGACGAAGCTGTCCGAATTTTCCCAGCTTCCGAAAGGGTCCATTCGCAAGAGAAAAATCGGCAAGCAGCATTTTCTGTACCGCGTATATCGTGATGGCGAAAAGGTTCACTCGGACTACCTTTGCAGTGCCAACGATGCGGAAAAGTACGCCACGTTTATCAAAGAAGGCGAAAAAAAGGGTGCGTTGAAACTGCAAATCAAAGAAATCAAGGACGAAACCTTGAAACTTAGGAGGGGCCTTGGCAAATTCGGCAATTGAAAAGCTTGACGAAATCATTCGCGCCCTGGATACGGCCGGTGCGCTAAGAAGGCTTGTCCTGGTGGGAAGCTGGTGTCTTCCGGTCTATCGCGAGTGTCGTAGGAACGAGCTGATTCCTGTACTAAGAACAACGGATCTGGATTTTCTAATCGAGAAGCCAAAGGAAAAACTCCCGTTCATCGACGTTCCGGCCACCCTCGGTTCCCTTGGCTTCGAGCCCCTGTTTGATGCGACATCGTCACTCGTCAAATACGAACGGCTTGACCTTGAAATTGAATTCCTGTCGTCAAGAATTCGCGGCGATCAGCAAATTGTCCCGGTTCAGCACCTGAATTTGAACGCACAGATTCTAAGCTATATGGAAATTGCGCAAAAGTATGCGCAGAGCGTGGACTATAAAGGAGTTTCCCTGAAAGTCCCGGAGATGGAGGCCTTCATATTGCACAAGGTCCTCGTCTATCCCCTTCGTAATGACGACCGTAAAAAGCTGAAGGACCGTCAGACCGTAAGCGAACTATCCAGTATCGTGGTTGCAGACGGCCCCTCTCTAAAACGTCTTAGACAGGTGTTCTCTGAATTCCCATCCAAGTGGCAAAAGGCGATTCTTTCAACAGTTCAAAAAGACCTGCCCGAGCTATGGCAGGCTCTGCGTTGAATTTATAAATTCCTGCAGAGCGCTTTTTCCGCCGCATTTTATTGAATGTAATTTTTTGCTTTGTGGTTTGAGGGCGTTGCCCTGGCGGGCCGGCCCCTTGCGCTATCGACTCGCGATGCGAGTCGTTCGTTCAGCCTCGCGCGACCTGCAACTGCACAAGGCAAGCGCCGCGCGAGTCCGACCCCATACGGGCTGCGGGGCCTAACGCGAAAGCGATGTGGAACGGCACTTGACGCAGGTGCGAGAGTACGCCTTTTTACAACTCCTTGATTTCTTCGGGAGTAAGGCCTGTTCGCTTAGAAATGATTTCCAGCAGAACCCCATCATCACGGAAACCCTTGGCAAGTTCCTTGTTCTTGGCATCTGCCCCCTGGGAAAGACCTTCTTCCTTACCTTCCGCTTTCCCCTGCAGGTAGGAGCCCTGCTTTTCGTAAAGCATGTCAGTCATGTTATCTACCTCCAGGAGTAAAAGTTCATCGGTGTACCCCACAAAAGATACATCTTTTGCGAAGTCTTCGTCAAGGAGATTTCCCGCTTTTTCCTCGTCGATGGTCTTGTCTTCCAACACATCGCGAAAGAGCCGCAGCATTTCTGCACGGGGCGACACATCACGGACTTCCCGGCGATTTTCTTCTTGCAGACGGTCGTCCATGCGGAAAAACTTCGACATTTCCACAAGGAACACATCAATCTTCTTGAATGGATATTTACGGTTCCGCATTACCTGGCACTGATGGAAATAGGTGTCAGGCTCCAGCGGGAACTGGTCATCCACAAGCAGAGAAAGCACATAGATATGCGGCAGCTCGTAACTCTTGTTTTTCTTCACCTGGTTATTCACGATGCGAGATGTGTAATAAACCAGACGGTCCATGAACAGGGTGTTGAAATTCTGCTGCACCTCGATGACCACGGGTTCATTCGCCTGATTGTATCCGTAAATGTCAAAAATGTTGGTCTTGTTGTCCAGTACGCCAGGCTGTTCCTGAACGCCCAGGGTGAACTTCGTAATCGCCTTGTTCCCAGTGAGTCCGAGCATGGCGTTCAAAAACTTGATCGTTCGCTCCGGCTTGCCTTCGCTCGCCATCAGCATCTTGAAGATGCCATCGCTGAACGGATAGACATTCCTATAGATTGCACGATACTTGGGGAGATTCTCGGGATGTTCCTTGAGATCACGGGCCATGGCCCAGAATTGGCTTCTATTCATTTTTCCTCCAGTCGCTACAGGCTAAAAAAGCGACGGCTTGATTAGTGTTCTTTTGTTCACTACTAAATTTATACAAAAATTTTGGCACTGTCAAGGCGGTGGCGCGAAAAAATTTCACTTTGCAAACTATAGGCGACAGGGGGCGACATTTTGGGCGTTGCCCTGGCGGGCCGGCCCCTTGCGCTATAAAAAGACCGAGCTGGAAAAATCCAGTTCGGTCTTTTTGTCGTTCAGCCGCTTCGCGTCCGACCCCATGCGGGCGGCGGGGCCTAACGCGAAGGCGATGTGGAACCGACAGGGATGTTTTTCTTGAAGGCTTTCATGTCGGCTTCCGTCGGTGTGTCTATGCAAATCTTGCGCTGTTGATGGATGCCGATTTTGTAGTCATCACGAGCAAATTTTCCTTGCAGATTTTCTTAGACATATCGACCTCAATGGTTGTATAACGCAAAGCAGTCTCTGTCTAGGCTCCGATTGAATTATTCCTGATTGACCATCACACAGCGAACTGAGAAACCATCTAGTTTCGTGTCGTTAGCAGCATTCTCATCATTATTCCAACCATCCTTTGTTGTCGAAAGTGATCCTGAAAGGGGAAAAAGGTCCCCATCTTCCACCATCTCACCAGGATAATACCAGGCCATAACCCTAAGTCGAGAGACAAATTGTTTTTTTCTACTTTGACGATATCCAGCCCCGGTTCCACTAAACCCTGAGTTATTCATTCCTTGAAAAGTATATTGCGACCGCATGCCCACCGACAGATAATCTGTGCTATGCACAATAATGTAGTAATCGTTATAAGTCATCAATCGCCAACCATCCGGGCAAATTCCTTGGTAAAAACCCTTTGCATCAATTGTGTCTTGTATTAAGTTTGCACAACTTTTTGTATTGCATTCACTAGGCAACCCCATAGTTTCAGCCCATTGATATAGTCCGCCATACATTTCGCAACATAAAGAATCATTGTCATAACAATATTTTTCAACATTAAAGTCATCTATCTGGTCATGGTCTCCAGAAACAGTATTGCCATATCTAAGATTTTCAGCAAACACTGTGACAGAATCAGGGTAACCATTCTGTTTTTTCCCTTTTATTTTTATATAATAGTAGTCCTGCCCATCTCGTTTATCCACATATTTTTTATACGCTCCCGCCTTATAAAGCTCTGATTTAAATGGAGCTTCTCTATAGAAAACGGGGTCATAACAAACGCTTTGTGAACTCTCGACAGAAGTGCTACTCTTTTTTTCACTCGAAGACGAATTTTCAGAGGAACTGGACTTAGCCGAACTGCTGCTGGATTTCACCGAGGAACTACTAGATTCCCGATCGGGGTCGGGAATGACAGAAGAAGATGACATATCGGCGGTGTCGCTGCCCTTGACGCTACTGCTAGATCCTTCGCTGTCGCTCAGGATGACACTTGAAGATGAAGAATTGTCATTGATGCTGGAGGATGATTCATCGTCCTCAACAGCGGAACTCAGTGCATTGTTTTCACCGGATGCGCTGGTAGAGTTGGAGTCATCGCCGCAGGCGTTAAAGGTGAACAGCGCAAAAGCGACCGCGCTGGTGAGTGTGATTTTTTTGAATGTGTTCATATTAAAACTCTGTTAAATGTTTCTATGCAAATCTTGCGCTGTTGAAGGATGCCGATTTTGCAGTCATCACGAGCAAATTTTCCTTGCTGATTTTTTAGACGCGGCTTGGGCTTTTTCTTAAAGTTTGGCATAAAAACCCAAAAGACAACTTTCGTCTTAGTTAAAATTTTTACTTTTTGTAGTTTTCTACACAGCGAACAGAATACGCATAGGATTTATCTGCATTGGATTCAATGTTCCACAGATTGTCGGCAATCAACGTTGATTTTGCCCCTCGTTCATCGGTAGCGAATTCTTTTGGATGCCAGAAATATGTGTGTTCTCCGAAATACTTAAATTCACCTGCATCAACTTTTCCTACAGGCAAGGCAGACATGCCTGTGGAGTTATAGGCATCAGAACCTCCCCAAACAAGCCTAGATTTTAGCGAGCGATCTGATTTTTCTTTCATCACCTTCCACTCATTTAAATTCATGATATGCCACCCTTCGGGGCAAATTCCCCTGTGCTGAGCATAATTAAAAGCCAATTCTGGATTAGAATAATGTTCTGCAGTGGTATCAATCATGTCGGGGCAGCTTTCCGTTGTTCCAACAAAAGTCGTGTCACAGGCCTTGTGGAACCCCATGGCCTCGCTCCAGGTGTAGAGTCCTCCAAATCCGTTATCACAGTACCAGGAATCGTCGTTATAACAATATTTCTCCACCTTAGAATCGTCGGAGTTGATTTCGTTACTTTTGATTTGAGTTCCGAAGTTTAGATTTTCGGCAAAAGCTCGGAAGGCAATCTCATTTGACGAAGGCTTTAGGATGTTGATTGTTTTATATATCTGACCATCTCGAGAGTCGGTAAAATCTTCACCTGCATTTTTATTTTCCATACTATTAAACTTAAATTGCTCAGACATATCGTAATGAGGGTCAGGAACTTCAACATCAATTTTAATCATTTCTAAAACATCCCAAGCACCATCTACGCACTTATAGGTAACAATGTAGTTTGCCACGGTATCAACAAAAACAGAATCGTTTTCACATTTTGCTCTACGAGAGCTGGAGGAAACATCATTAGTATTTGACGAACTGCTTACAACCTTGTTCACAGAAGAACTTGACTTTCCATTGACTTTTACGCTAGAGGAACTGTTAGAATCTTCGCTATCGCTCGGGATAACACTTGAAGAGGAAGAATTGTTGTTGATACTGGAGGATGATTCATCGTCCTCAACAGCAGAACTCTGTGCACTGTTTTCACCAGATGCGCTGGTGGAGCCCGAGTCATCGCCGCAGGCGTTAAAGGCGAACAGCGCAAAAGCGACCGCGCTGGTGAGTGTGATTTTTTTGAATGTGTTCATGTTAAAACTCTGTTAAATGTGTCTATGCAAATCTTGCGGTGTTGATGGATGCCGATCTTGCAGTCATCACGAGCAAATTTTCCCTCTAGGACCGACCATTAAGAACTTTCCTTATTCTTTTGTTAAGCTTTACTTAAGCGACTCTAGCTTGTAGTTTTTTACACAACGGACAGGAATGCCTTCTTTTTTGGGATTTGTAGTAAGCTCGATATCACCAGAATCTGCATCAATCCCTCCCCCTTCTCCGCTAGTTGCATTATGCTCTTGTGGAAAGAAATAGTAACACCCTTTGTAAAAATCCTTAAATACGGATCCACTTAAGGAGTACTTTCTAAATCCTGCAGCTAACAGGCTAAATCCAGATTTGTTGGAGCCGTGTCCGCCGCCTTCGTAGGATACAAAAGATTTCATTGCATCATAACTTCCTGTCCCGGTCACATAGAAAACGGCAAGCATTTCCTTCTGAGTCATAACGTGCCAGTCATCGGGGCAGATT
>JAZLIJ010000011.1:0-1092 GCA_045617325.1 Fibrobacter sp. | reverse complement strand
ATAGCCGACTGCGAAAAGCAGGTCCGCCGCGCTGTCGAGCATCGCGCCATTTTCGCTTTCCGTGTGCAGTTTTCGCGCGACAAAGCCGTCCAGCACGTCAGTCGCGCCGCACAGCAAATAGAATACTGCAAAAGGGAAAGTATTCGGAGAAAAGCCAAGCAAAAAAAGCGAAAACAGGATTCTGCTGACTGTGATACAGTTGGCGGTCACAGCGTTACTTTTTCCACCGTTTCAGTGTCGGGAAGAGTTTTTCGCAATACGCTTTCATCTCTTCGTTGGTCATGCCCGCCTGTGCACCGAACTGGCTGCACATTTCGATATATTCCTTCATCGACACCTTGTCGGTAAATTCGCCGCTTACATAGCAGTATTTGCAATAATCCTCATTGATACTGCCGTCGGCGTTTGTACCGAAAACATCCGCCGATTCCATCGGCATTCCGCAGCTTTGACAGATCTTCAGATCAGCTTTTTTCTTGATCGGCACCCAAATACCGCACTCGTAATCCGGCGAATGCGGATTTCCGGCGGAATAAATTTCAAGTGTAGACGCACCGATTTCATACATCGTTTTAATATTCGGTGCCCATTCGTTCCACACCTGCGTATTGAGTGTCTGCAGAGACTGCGGGAGCGGGCCTTTTGCGTAGAAGATCGCCCAATCGCTTTCCGGGAAAGTGAAAAGCTCCAGTCCCTCCGGCACGTCGCCTCCCTTGTAAAGTCCAGCGATCCAATAGGAAAAACCCTTTTCGCCGTCGGCACAGATTGCAAACATCCCGATGCCGTTTTCGAGGATAGCCGCTTCAACCGGCGTTTCGGGCTTCATCGTCTGCCAAAGTCGGGCATATTTTTCGTTGTATTCCTTATCCCAGAATTCCGGGCATTTCTTGTAGCCCTCATCCGGCGCGATTTCGGTATGAAAACCGATAAAAGTCAGCTCATTTTTGTGTTCATAAGTCGCGTTCATTGCCTGATCTCCTTTTTATTCCATTCCTCTTTTGTGATCCTGAATACTTTGGTGTTTTCATTTTCTTCATCCGTATATTCATCGGTCAGTCTGCAGCCGTAAGCCATTGCGGTTTTTGCGGATGC
>JAZLIJ010000010.1:0-2194 GCA_045617325.1 Fibrobacter sp. | reverse complement strand
AACAATTCTCAGAAGCATTTTTGAATTTTGTATTTTAGAATTGCCAAACGGCAAGAAATCTATAAAAATCGAAATCAAAATCCATCAAAAATCATTGTTTACGAGTCCAATTCCACCATCCGTAAAAACATGTATAGATTTTCAAAAGATTTTGAAAAATTTCTTCGGCACAGCCGATTCATGTAATTATTTCCAATAAAATCAAAAACAGTTTATCTATATTTGCACCAAATTTAAATGTATGCAATTTTCAATCATCATACCCGTATATAACCGTCCGCAGGAAGTCGACGAACTTTTGGAGAGCCTTTGCCTTCAGACGCTGAAAGATTTTGAGGTTATTGTAGTGGAGGACGGCTCAAGCGAGACTTGCGAAGACATCTGCGAAAAATACACGCAACGATTAGACCTGCATTATTATTTCAAGCCGAATTCCGGTCCTGGTCCATCGCGGAACTATGGTGCAGAACGCAGTCGCGGCGAATATCTAATCATCTTAGACTCAGACGTTATCGTTCCAGAAAACTACCTTCAGATTGTCCTCGATGAATTATCCACCGAACCCGTTGACGCCTTCGGCGGCCCCGACAAGGCGCACCCCTCGTTCACGCCCATTCAGAAAGCCATCAACTACTCGATGACCTCGTTTTTCACGACAGGCGGCATTCGCGGCGGCGACAAGAAACTCGACAAATTCTATCCGCGCAGCTTCAACTTAGGCATCCGCAAAGACGTTTACGAAGCCTTGGGCGGTTTCGCGCCCATGCGCTACGGCGAAGACATCGACCTTAGCACACGCATTTTCAAGGGCGGCTATTCCTGCCGGCTTTTTCCCGAGGCCTTCGTCTACCACAAACGCCGCGTGAAATTCAGTTCATTTTTCCGTCAGGTGAAACACTCCGGCAACGCCCGCATCGTGCTGAAAAAGAAATATCCCGACACTTTCAAACTGGTTCATTTGCTGCCAGCGGCATTCGTCTGCGGCAACATTCTATTGGTTCTGCTCGCCATTTTCCAGTCGTGGTTTTGGCTGCTGCCAATTGGCCTATACATTATCTTGGTTTTTATCGACTCCCTGCTGAAAAACAAGGATTTGAAGGTTGCCGCCTTATCCATCATAGCTTCCTATTGCCAGCTTTTCGGCTATGGAAAAGGATTCATTGAATCGTTCTGCGGTGAATTGTCCAAGAGAAAAACGGCGAATTTTCAGGGTCTGCCATGATTTCGACCTTTTGGAGCATGTTGAGACGTGCGGCATTAAGGCTTCACGCAAAAGGCAAAGCGTTTATATCCCCTTAAATCCGCAGCCAGTTTTCTTGCACGATTCGAAATAAAAACAGGTGCGGTCAGGCCCTCTTTTACTAGCGTTTTTGCCGTGTCTGTCTGGATTGCCGGCACAAAGGCAGAGGCATGGGCATGAAATCCCCCACCCAAGCCAATGGGGAACCGTGTCGGGAGCCAATAAGCGGAGCAGGCGTCAGGAGCTGAAGATTTCCTTGTAGTACTGCCGCTCGGTGTACAGCTTGAGGATGTCCCTGCGCCCGGACCTGATCCATTTGGCCGGCACGCAGATGAAATGGAAAAGCACCTTCTTCAGCCTGCTTGTCTCCCCGATGGCCTTGATGCTTCCGCTCAGATGCCGGGTGAGATGCAGGAAGAAGTTCTTCAGCATGGCGGTGACGAGCATGAACACCGTGTTCTCGTTCATGAAGGAGAACGGAAGGTGCGCCAGTCCGAAGTCGTTGTTCCGGACGTCAAAGTTCTTCTCGCTTCCTCCGCGCTTGTTGTAGAAGAGGACGACATCCTTGTCGCTCTATGCTTGCCCATCCCGGGAAATAGCCGAAGTCCTTCTTGTAGGAACACTTGGCGTCGAACTTGTGCGCCGGAATGAACTGGTGGCCGAAATCGAGCGTCACTTCCTCGCCTTCCCTGAGAAGCCCCATCGCCTTTTGTCATGTTGAGCAGCAGTACGTTAAGCTTTTCGGCGGTGTTGAAATCATGCGAAGACCCGGACTTCCCGCAGGTGTAGGTGATGTTGCCTGTCGCCGAGGCTTGAATCGACGAGCTTGCCGAGGCCGAGACGCTCGAAAACGTCCATGACATGAAATATTCCGCCAGAGGCGGTTACTTTCTCAGATTTTATTTGTACGTTTGCCATGTCAATCAGATTTTCGCTTGGTTTCTAATTACAGCT
>JAZLIJ010000009.1:0-1128 GCA_045617325.1 Fibrobacter sp. | reverse complement strand
ATCACCAGCAGCGCAGGAATCAACATTAAGAACTTTTTCATTATAGTAGATTTTGATTTGTTTCTATTACCAGTCTCCTTCCTCGTGTGTAGGATCCTCAAGAGGTTTATCTTGTGGACTTCCTTGCATAATTTGTCTTGTAAAGGATATAGCAAATATCCGTACGGCAGGTTGAGAGTAACCTTCCTTGCATTGCCTTTCGTTTTGTGCTGACATCAATACGAAAATTTTACTTGTTCCGCCAGCCCCCATACAGAACGTATACCTATAAACAACAAAGGTGTGGAGCCGTTTTCGTATGTTCTCCAGGACGTTCTCGACAAACGCAACGCAAAACAAACAATCGTACTCCACACCCGACCGATATGAAGTACTTAATGGCAAGAGGGCCACCAGTCAGCATAATCAGGACAGGCGGAGTGCTTACGACCGTGTCCTATGCGTTGAAAAGAAATTGTCGAGATTTCCTGGAAGGACAGGCGAAAAACACCTTCGCAATATGTAGCGCTATCTTGCGATAGCAGAAGCAAATATAGCAATTTTTCTTGAAGCTCACTTGCAAATCAGAAAGATTCATTATATTTGCACCACGATAGTATGTCAACAGTGAGAGATAAGCGCCTCACACACGTTGAGAAACCCTAAACAGAGTACCTTATTCCTTTACGAATGCGGTACTCTGTTTTTAAGTCCTACCGGATGTAATGCTTGCCCAAGGAAAGCCGCTCCGACGCTCCACGCTTTTTAAAAGTATCATTATGACAAACTATCGTTTTTTTCAAGACGTGTGCGAGCGCCTTTTTGAAGAGCTTGTCAAAGAGTTGCTCAAGGACCGGTTCACCGTTGTTTCCGGCTCGTTCCGCGAAATAGACGGCAGAAAGGTTCGCGTAAGGAAAGCGCATCTTCGCAAGCGGAAACGCTAACGACAGATTGCTTTCTGAACAGCCCTCGGGCTGATGCCATCACTCAGCATCCGTGTCAGTCAATGGGAGAGTTTCCGCGCTTGGGACACTCTCCCCGCGATTTTTTCCTACAACGCAAAAGCGGAGAACTCCGTAGAATTCTCCGCCATTTATGAGCCGCGAAGCGGCGAAAGCGCATCAGCGCCGCGACGGCGGACGGAGATTT
>JAZLIJ010000008.1:0-2918 GCA_045617325.1 Fibrobacter sp. | reverse complement strand
TGCAAGTGGTTTAGGCTGCGATTTCGTTTATGGTTTTGTTCCAAAAGAACCTCTAGATAAGATGATTCTAAATCGAGCACAACAGAAAGCGGCGAAAATGCTTTCAATCGTCAACACGAACATGGCTCTCGAAGATCAGCTAGCCAAAGACCCGCACATTCTAGAAGATTTGACAAATGACATAACCAATAAAAACATCAAACAAATTTGGGACGATTGATGAACTATGAAAAATCCAATTAATCAACTTATGGACTGGCGATGTAGCCGACGAGTTTTTCAAAATGTGCGAGCAGAACAATGTTCCCCTCAAGGATGCATGCAGGTTCATCTTTTCTGGCATTACGTTGAAAAAGGCAACGGAACTTTTCAAACTGCCTAGGGAAATTCTCGAAAAGAACTACAACTTCGAAACAAGGCAAAACCGCGACAGGATTTCGCTGAAACAGATCGTTTTTGTCACGAAATTTCGTAACGAGTCGTTTTTATTGTAGAAAAATCACATTACAAGCATTCCGTAGGTCTTTTTCTCATGAAAAAAGCAAGAAAAAAGACCCAACAATTCTTCGATTTTCTCAAAAGTTATACAAATTTCTACGGCACATTTGTAAATATGCCGTAGATTTTTACACACAACAAACAATACACAAACATTTGCATTTGTGTATAAAATATTGTATATTTAGACCATGTCCAAAATCATGGTAGCACACGATATTGTAGCCTCATACGACGGCATTGTCAGAACATCCGACTTCAACGAAAACGGAATCCGCAATGACGAGCTGTCTAGATTCTGCACTAGCGGAAAACTTTACAGAGTTCGCAAAGGCGTGTACAGTGCCGTTCCGACGAACGAAATAGCAGAAGAACAGCTGCTTGCAGAACTCTTGCCCGATGTAGTCATCTGCATGGAATCGGCTCTCTACTATTACGGCTATAGCGACCACGCCCCCACGGAATGGACGATTTCCGTGCCTAGGTCATTTTCACGTTCCAGACTTAAAATTGAAGGACTTTTTCTAAAACCACGATATGTGCAAGAAGAACTTTTCGACCTTGGGCTAAGCACGGAAAACTTCAACGGGTTCGAACTAAAAATTTACGACCGAGAACGATGCGTCTGCGACTGCTTCAAGTACCGCAACAAAATAGACAGCGAGCTATTCAACAAGGCCTTGAACGCTTACGCAAGCGACCCCCAGAAGAATCTAATGAAACTTCTGGATTACGCACGGAAAATGCGAGTACAAAAGAAAGTTAGAGAAATTATGGAGGTTCTGCTCAATGGCTGATCGCGCAGCATCGGTACTTGAATTCTTAAAAGAAAAGCCAAGCATAGATGCGTTTTTTAGGATTAAAATTTTCTTACATATACTTATACATAAAAAAATATGTATATTTAAAGTATGGAGTTTGAGTGGGACGAAAAGAAAGATGTTGCAAATCAAGAAAAGCATGGAGTTTCCTTCGAAAAGGCTCAAGACGCATTTTTTGATGACAAGAGAATCATTCTTTTAGACACCAAACACTCCGAATCCGAAAAACGTTATTTTTGCATTGGCCAAACAACTGATGGAATTTTAACAGTTCGTTTTACCATGCGAAATGAAAACATTCGCATATTCGGTGCCGGTTTTTGGCGTCAAGGGAAGAAAATTTATGAAGACAAATATGTACAAAAGCCCTAGCAAGGAAATCGTTCAGGCATTGGATGCCGCAGTAGAAATCGAAGACTTTCTTCCTCCCCCTGCAGAACTTGTGAAAAGAGAGAAGAAAGAAAAAATCACAATTCAGCTAGATTCTGCTTGTGTACAATTTTTCAAGGACGCCGCAGAAAAGAGCGGATCAAAGTACCAAACGCTTATTAACGCCGTCTTGGTAAAATATGTGGAGCACTACTCAAAACCAAAAAATATTCATCATAAACCGATGATGGTTTCGGACACACACGGCCCCGGATATAGCGTTTAATCCGAAAGACAAAACACCCTGAAGCATTGAACTTCAGGGCGTTTCTTTAGGTTTGGATCCTTCGCCCTAACGGGCTCAGGGCGGACAGCACTTGGCAACTTGTTGCCTTAGTGCGCATGGTCCCCGCAGGGGGAATGACTCGCGCCGATGGCGCTTTGCCTCTCCCGCGGCAACCTCTACTACTTCACAACGATATTCACCAGCTTACCGGGCACGGCAATAACCTTAACCACGGTCTTGCCAGCAGTAAACTCTTGAACGCGTTCGTTAGCCATGGCGAGAGCTTCCAAAGCAGCCTTGTCCAGGCTCTTATCGACATTTGCCTTGGCGCGGAGCTTGCCGTTCACCTGGAACACGACTTCGACGGTGTTTTCCACAGCCTTGCTTGCGTCGGCTTCAGGCCATGCAACATTTGTCAAGGAACCTTCGTGACCGAGGATGCTCCACATTTCTTCAGCAATGTGCGGTGCAAACGGGTGCAAGAGTTTTACGAATGTTTCGCAAGGTTCGCGGTAACGCTTGTCCATCTTCATCATTTCATTGTTGAAGATCATCAGCTGGCTAATTGCAGTGTTGAAGCTCATGTTATCAAGATCGCTTGTAACCTTGATAATTGTCTGGTGCATAATCTTCTGAATATCTTCAGGAGCTGCTTCGTCAACAAATACAGGAGCAACATCTTCGTCACCGATTACAGAGCGCCATGCACGAGCAAGGAAGCGGTTCATGCCTTCAATGCCCTTGGTCTGCCAAGGCTTCACGGCATCCAGAGGACCCATGAACATTTCGTACAAACGAAGGCTGTCTGCACCGTAGTCGCGAACCACGTCGTCCGGGTTCACAACGTTCTTCAGGGACTTACTCATCTTGGCAACGATCTGCTTCAGTTCGATGTCGGTACCCTTCTTGAAGAACTTGCCGTTCTTTTCTTCCACTTCATCAGT
>JAZLIJ010000007.1:0-11973 GCA_045617325.1 Fibrobacter sp. | reverse complement strand
GGCCGACGCTTTATTCTCACAACAACAGCCATTCTTCGTTTTAATTAAATAATCATCTTGCTTATGGCTATTTTATTGCAGTTTTTCCATTCATCTTTGTTTTTGCAACTTATCTTGCCACGGACTTTATCCAGTGAGCCGAAAAAAGGCGCCAACGGCGCCTTTCTTTAATTTTTTTGGGTTTCTCTCTTACACGTTGAAGAGGTAGTACATGATGTCGCCATCCTGTACAACGTATTCCTTGCCTTCGGTGCGGACGAGGCCTGCTTCCTTGGCGGCGTTCCAGCTGCCGTGCTTACGGAAGTCTTCAAAGCTCAAAGTTTCTGCACGGATAAATCCGCGTTCGAAGTCTGTGTGGATGACACCTGCGCATTGTGGGGCCTTGAAGCCTGCGTGGAACGTCCAAGCGCGGCATTCCTTTTCGCCTGCGGTGAAGAATGTACGGAGTCCGAGAATCTGGTAGCCCTTGCGCACAACTGCGTCGAGGCCGGATTCTTGCATGCCGAGTTCCTTGAGGAATTCGACCTTGTCGGCAGGTTCCATGGCGGAAAGCTCTTCTTCGATTTTACCGCTGATGACAATTACGTCGTGGCCGTTCTTGCTTGCGTATTCCTTCAACTGGTCCACATAGGCGTTGCCGGTGAGGATGTCGTCTTCCTTGACGTTTGCGCAGTAGAAAAGCGGCTTTGCGGTGAGGAGACCGAGGTCCTTGATGATGCCTTCCATTTCTTCGCTGTCGTTCATCACGGTGCGGGCAGAGCGACCTTCTTCAAGAGTCTTCTTCAAAAGTTCACAGGCGGCAAGGCGAGCCTTCGCTTCTGCGTTTCCTGTGCGGGCGGCCTTCGTTTCGGTGGCGAGACGCTTTTCGACAGTGTCCATGTCCTTGAGGATGAGTTCCGTTTCGATAATTTCAACGTCGCGGACCGGGTCAACGGAGCCGTTCACGTGAACGATGTTTTCGTCATCGAAGCAGCGCACCACTTCCATGATGGCTTCGCATTCGCGAATGTGGGTGAGGAATTGGTTGCCGAGGCCTTCTCCTTGGGCCGCTCCCTTCACAAGCCCTGCGATGTCGACGAATTCCGTAACGGCAGGAACGATGGATTTTGGATTGTAGACTTTGACGAGTTCGTCGAGACGGGAGTCTGGGACGCTTACCATGCCCACGTTCGGGTCAATGGTGCAGAAGGGGTAGTTGGCGGCTTCTGCGCCTGCGTTGGTGATTGCGTTGAAGATGGTGCTCTTGCCTACGTTCGGGAGGCCTACGATGCCGCATTTGAAACCCATGATTATCTCCGGTTTTGGGGCTGGCGAAAGACCAGCCCAGGACTATTTTCGGGCGTAAATTTAGCTAATTTCGTCGGATAATGCGATAGCGTAAAAGTTTTTTAGCCAAATCGCGAAAAAAAAGAAAAATAGGCAAAATTGACAATTTGGCAATGGTCAAAAATGGCCGATTTGGTAAAACACCCCAAACAGAAGATATTTTTGGAATGTCCTCAACTAATAGGGATTAGATCCGACATTGGTGCCGTACTTGGTTGGAGTGTGGCGGCTACTGTTAACGGGTGGAGACCTATGCTGTGAAGCAGTGTAGAGTCCGTTGCAGCGGGTCTAATCCCTAATTTTTTTTAGGTGATTCCCGCCGCTTAGGCTTATCTCAAATCGTCCTGGTTTATCCCGTACATTCTGACGTTGTCAATCCAGATTTCACTGCCGTTGTAGGCGAGTATTGTGAAGTGGGTAATCCGGTTCCTTGTGATATCCCATCCGTGGTAGTCGCGGATGATGTGGGTGAAATCCTCG
This sequence comes from Fibrobacter sp., assembly GCA_045617325.1. Lineage (GTDB taxonomy): Bacteria > Fibrobacterota > Fibrobacteria > Fibrobacterales > Fibrobacteraceae > Fibrobacter. The sequence continues at coordinate 10,167 of JAZLIJ010000007.1, read as the reverse complement.
GGGGTGAGGACGATGCGCTCCCACTTTTCCTTAGCTTCGCCTTTGTATGAAGCTTTGTAGTTCTTGTCTTCGTCGAGATTTTCGAGGATGATTTCGTAATCTCCGTCGCCACGCAGCCATACGACGATGGAGTCCATGCGGCTGAGGTCGCGCGGATTATAGGTGAGGCGGGTGCCGAAGACGATGTAGTTGGGGAAGTTTGCGGAATATTCCGCATGCTGCACGAGTCCAGAACGTCCCTGCGTGTCCTTGCGGATGCCGTTTGTTACGGTTGCTTCCTCCTCCGATGTGGAGTCGGTCTTTGCCAGAAGGTACCAGACGCTGCTCAAACCTTGCGGAAGGTCGTTCTTGGAGCTGTTGCTGTCGAAGTGGTAGATTTCAAGCGTGTTCAGTTCGTAAAGCAGCGAATCGCTGAGCTTTGCCCAGACGTTGGTCTGCTTTTGGACGGGCTCGTAGATGTCGCCCCATTCAAGTGTCCAGGGTTTCAGCGTATCGGCGAGTCCGTTTAGGCGCACGTTGATGGTTGCCGCCTTGATGGTTGCATCCCATCCGTCGATTTGCATCGGGAGTTCATCGCCATCGGCGTTGTAGAGGTGCACGTCGCTTCCGTCCTCTGCGGCTTCGTCGAAGTTGAAGTTGGTGGAGTCCAGACGCATGATGAGAACTGTCGTATCGGAGAGCGGGCGCATCCAGGAGGAAATCAAGTTGCGCGGGACAATCTTCATGCGGTGCTTGATGATGACTTCGTCCGGTGCATCCACGTGGCCGAGGTCGATGGTCTTCCCGGATTCCACGGTGACTTGCGTTTGTCCGATATTCGTTTGCGAGCGGGGGTCCCAGGCCCTGATACCCATGCTGCCTGCGGGAAGCTTCTTGATGGTAAAGTTTCCTTCGGAATCGGTCTTTTCGACGCGGTCGGTTCCCGGGATGATGACCCAGGCGTATTCCGCGGAATCCGGCAGAGAGACCCATCCCTTGATGTCGCCAGTAGAAAGTAGAGCTGCGCTGTCGTTGATGAATTCCGGAGTGAGAGTGTTCAAGGAGTATTGCAGGAGAATTGCCGACTTTCCCTTTTCCAACTGGATGGTGTAGTCGCCGTCCTTGTGGCTGTCGATGCGTACCCAGCCGTCCTTGTCGGATTCACCCATGTAGGTGTAGACGGATTCATCGGATTCGCCTGTCGTGTCGGCGACGTACCATGCGGGGAGGACTTTGTATGATGTCTGTGCGGCGGGCTTGCCCTTGTCGAAGACGCGAATGGCTATGGCATTTTCTATTTCGGTGGTGTTTCCCGCAGTTTCATTGTTGCTACAGGAAATTAGGACGAATAAAGAAAAAAGACAGATTAAACGAAATGCAAAATTCATATCATTTCCTTTTCTTGTTTTGCGCCACAGGGAATAGGGCTAAATTCAGCTGCATGACTCGGTCCGGGGCGATGCACTTGTCAACGCGAATTTGCAGTTCCTTGCGGAATTCGCTAATCATGTTTCGAATGTCCGCGAATCCCTTGGAATCGACTGCCATGGTGATGGTTGAAATGTCGCGCTCTTCGGGGGGTGTTTCGCTCAGCGAACGGATGCCGAATTGCATGACCTTGGACTGGAAATTTCGAATGGCCTGCGCCTTCTCTGCCCCCTGGATGGTGATATGCGGATCGGACAGCTTGACGCGATTGTCGCTGTAAGGCTGGATGAAGCCGAGCGTCTTGAGGAGATCGATACTCTCTTGCGCCTGCTCCTCTGTAATTGGCGGGATGATGCTGCTTGCGATTTCGGCGACATCAACGTTGCCGCGCTTGACTTCGATGAGCGCACGGACGACGATGGTCCACCATTCACTTAAGTACTTGATTTCGTCTTGCTGCAGAAGGTGGCGCTTGACATCGCGTAGGAGAACCGCCTTTTGCATGACTTCTGCCTTGGTCTTTTCGGATTTTGTGCGGGATGCTACAATCAGCAAATCGAAATAGGCTGCGCCGCGACCATCGAGACCGAGCATTTTTTTTGCAGCGGGTACGGCATGTACAGGAAGATTGCGTTTTTTTTGGACAATATAATACGCATGGCTTGCATCAAGCCCAAGCATCTTTCCGAGCGTACTGAACGAATACAAGGAATTATGTTTCTTGTGCTCAAGATAATAATCCTTGATCATGTCTCGGTAATCTTCGTAGTCAAAGATATCCGCCATACCCAACCTTTTTATATAGAAAATATATTAAAATTGAGGATGGGCTCTGTTCGTATGAAACAAAAAAGAAAGCGATTTAGGGGCTCCGAGGACTCTTAGGGAGCTTTTGACATGGAAAATTTTTTGAATTGAAATTTCCCGGAGTCTTAAAAGGAAAATGCGAGAGCTATTCCGCCTTGTTGTGTTGGGACGAAATCTAATCGGACGGAGTCCCAGGTGGATTTTTTGTGAGTGAGGTTGTTGTTGTATATTTCCATTGAACTTTTGAAGTAACTCAGCGAAATACGGGAAAAAAGGAATGCTAGTGCTGTGACTCCCACTCCGCCAAGGGCTATGTATTTCCCTTCTTCGTTTCCGATGCGAGCCAGTCCGAATCCTAGTGAAAATCCGCCGATGCATGCGAGTGGTGTTGCCAAGAAATTGTTGATGCGATTTCCGATCTTGAATTCACTGTAGGCTTCTTCGTCATTCATGACGATATTTTTCAGAAGATCGATTGCAATTTTATTTGAGCCTTGATAAAAATTGTTGTCGTGGAAAGATAGTTCGCTGGATGTTTCTTCTTTAGAATCTGTAAAAACGTCTGCGTGTGCGGAGTAGGCCAATGCAAAAATTGCTAGAATTGCAACAAGAAATTTTGAATTCATAAATCAATATCCTTTTCGTGTAAAAATTATGATGAATGTAGTAAATTTGAAGTTGATTTTAAGCGTGTTGCTTGTGGTGGGGACGCTGTTTTACGCAGGGCGCACTGTTGTGGCTTATAGAGACGCTGCGAAAAAGTTTGAATCGCGCGAGACTTTGGTCAGGGAGGCCTCGGAATGTTTGGATGCGGGGGAATGGAAATGTGCCGAAAAGAATGTGCGTCTGCTTTTGCAGGAATCTCCGCAGGATACGAACTTGCAACTTCATCTGGCGGGAATCCTTTTTGAACAGGAACGTTACGAGGAATGCATTGCGTATGTGGATTCGCTTGGGCATGCGGAAAAGGACTTTAAGTATTTGAAGGATAAGTCGGAAACTCTGCTTAAGGAAATGGCTGAACTTGGAATAGAAAAGTCGATGCATTTCCGTGTGGAGTTTGAAGGGCGACCGTTGCAGAGTGACGTAATGGAGGCGCTTGCTGTTCTCGAGGTGGCGTATGATTCGCTGAGTCGTCTTTTTGATTTTGAACTTGAAAATAAAATTCATGTGGTGTTGCATGAAACTGAAGAGTATCAAGGCGTGGGACCGCGTCCGGATTGGGTTGGCGCTGTATTCGATGGAAAATTGCGTGTGCCAGTGAAGGCTATGCAGTACCAAGAAGTTTATCGTCCTGTTCTGTTTCATGAGCTGACGCATGCGTTTGTACGTGCTATGACGCGGGCAAAAGTGCCTCTTTGGCTGAACGAGGGAATTGCGCAGGTGATTGACGCTTCTCGAAATGATGAGCCGAAACCTGCTGGAGAAAGGCCTAGCTTAAAGGCTTTGACAGAACCCTTTGTGAATCAAAAAAATAAGGAAGTTGCAGTAAAGCTTTACTGGTATTCTCAAAAAATGGTCGAAGCTTTACTTTACAGGAATGGCGCTGTTTATGGAAGTGAAGAGGCTACCGTTGAAATCAAAAAATTGTGCGCTTGCATCCAGGATTTGCGTCTTCTTGAAACGGACGAGGCATTGCAAAAACACTTTGGCTTGACTGCATCTCAACTGCTTGAAAGAGTAAATTAGTTTATGAGTAAAAAGAGAATCGTGATTCTTGCAACGGGCGGAACGATTGCCGGAGTTGGCGAATCTGGCGAAAATCTGGGCTACATGTCGGGAACGTTATCGGGGGCGGATTTGGTCGCGGCTATACCGCAGCTGGCAGAAATTGCGGATGTGACCGTGGAGCAGATTTGCAATGTCAATTCCGACGATATTACGGATAAAGTATGGTTACAACTTTCAAGGCGCGTAAATGAGTTGCAACAGGATTCCGAAGTGGATGGAATTGTGATTACGCACGGAACCGATACCATGGAGGAAACCGCGTACTTTCTGAGTCTCACTGTAGATGGTTCGCTCAGTAGTTCTCGCCGTGGACCGAAGCCTGTGATTTTGACTGGTTCCATGCGGCCAGCAACGGCGAAGGAGCCGGATGGTCCCGCGAATTTACTAGGCGCGGTTCGAACTGTGGTGAGCTTTGCTATCGATGATGAACCTCTGGAAAATTTCGTCTGGGTGTATTTCGGTGAAATGCTTTTTGATGCCCGCCATGTGCAAAAGTGTAGCGCTAGCGACTTGATGCCCATGGGGGACAGGTTTCCTGGTGACGGAGCCTGCTGGAGTGCACCTTCTGAAAAAATTTTCTTTGATGTGTCCGACTTGCAAAGCTTGCCGCGTGTGAATATTGTCTACTTTGCTGTCGATGCGAATCCGCGAATTCTGGAGTTTGCGTCAAGTGTTTCTGATGGCGTCGTTATCGCTGGTGCTGGAGCCGGGGAATTTAGCTTGGAATGGGCGCATGCGCTTGAAACAATTGATATTCCAGTTGTCATTGCGACGCGTATCAATCATGGAGTCGTTTCGCTCAACGAGTCGCTTGCGCTTGCTCCAGAAAGTGTTGCTCGGATAAGTGCCGGAGAACTTCCTCCGGCGAAGGCCGCTGTACTTTTGCGTCTAGCCTTGACGCAGACGACGAATCCGAAGAAACTGCGTGGAGTTTTTAGCAGGTGATATTGCGGCATTAAATTTGGTGAATAGTGGCTAGAATTTAGGGTATAGGGAAAAAGTGGCGCTTCGCGCAGGGAAACTCGGAAGCGAGATGCGTTTGGGATGCTTCAACGAGATCCCGTGTCGGAGCACGGGATGACGGTCCCCTAAAGGGGCATGGCACAGGAAAACGGGTTACGTAAGTAAGCGAATGTTCCTTCTATTCCCGACCTCTGCGCTTCCTAGTCGCATAATCTCATCTTTCATAACTCATAATTCGTAATTTCACTGCGCATCTTTCGCAAAAAAAATATTTCTAGACACACTCATCATACCCGCAAGGGAGCGTAGCGACCGACCTTGCATCTCACACCTGTTCTGCATTTCTAAATTTACGGGAAACAGCTCATCCCTCTTTTCAATTCACTCGTTTCACATTTCTAGAAGAAAAATTGCTCATTAACTCCGCATTTTGCATCTGCAATTCCTGTTTACCAACCACTAATCACTAAATTATGAAATTCCTAATTCAACGTGTTACAAAGGCCCAAGTCGATATCGAGGGCGAAACTGTCGGAAAAATTGACGGCAAGGGATTCCTTGTCCTTATCGGAGTGGGCGAGGGCGATACTCGCGAAATGGCCGATAAGTTTATCCGCAAGATGCTTGCGCTTCGCATTTTTGCCGACGAAAACGGCAAGACGAATCTCTCCATCAAGGATGTCGGAAGTTCGCTTTTGCTTGTGTCGCAGTTTACGCTTTATGCCGACTGCCACAAGGGAAATCGTCCGACGTTCAATGGCGCAGGTAATCCGACTTTGGCAAACGAACTTTACGAGTACATTATCGCTGAATGCAAAAAAGAAATTCCTATTGTCCAGACAGGGCGCTTCGGTGCTGATATGCAAGTGAGCCTTGTGAATGACGGCCCTTTCACGATTATGCTGGATTGAACGGAAAATGCAGAAGGGCGATAATTGCGCAGGTCGATGTGCGTAATTGCAAAACGGAAGTCGCTTTGACGACAAAAAATGTATTTTGTTTCTAAACAAGGAACGTTTATGTGCGATTTGAAAATTCCCTTCTTGCTGATGATAGCCGCCTGTGCAATGACGATGTCTGCTTGCTTTGATGATTCTCCTGCAGGACCTCCGCCACCTCCACAGGGATGGAATGAAAAGTATTATTCTAGTTCGGGTCACCGGGGAAACTGGGAATATTCTTCTGAAAAATATTGGCGAAGTTCCTCATCAAGGCGCTCGTGGCGCAGCTCTTCGTCTGTTGTAACAACGGAAAGTTCTTCTGCAATTGTGGAAATTTTGTCATCGAGTGAATCGCTTGTGTCTTCCTCAGATGTCTTGCCGAAGAGTTCTTCAAGTGCGAAGGCGGATGTATCCTCTTCTAGCGTGACTTCAAAGGTTTCTTCATCAAGTGAAGTGTTGGAAGTTTCTTCGTCCAGTATTGCTTCGAAAATTTCCTCTTCGAGTGAAAAATCGAAGAGTTCTTCATCTAGCGCAAAAATTTTTTCATCCAGCGAAGCCCTGAAAGTTTCTTCGTCGAGTGTTGCTGTAAAGGTTTCTTCGTCAAATGTGACGCAGGTAAGTTCCTCTTCTAATGTCAATGAAAATTGGCGAGAGACTTGCCTTGACATTATCAACGCTTATCGAGCAACAGAGAATTTGGCGCCGCTTTCGTTGGCTCCCGATGCAAAGCAAACGTGTACCGATAATCAGGCTGCTGACGATTTGGCTGAAAATTCGGCTCATGGACACTTTGGCGCCTGTGGCGAGGGAGCGCAGAATACGGGACCGAACGTGAGAATGTCCGCTACGCAAACTTATGCAGATTATGCTCAGATGTACCTGAAGATGATGTGGGAAGACGAAAAGGCGCTGGTGACATCAGGTGCGGCAGATCCTTCTAAGGATGAGGATTATCCTAGGATTGGACATTACTTGAATATGAAAGGCGCTTACAAGACTGTTGCATGTGGCTTTGCCGTAACGGAGAATGGCAAAACAGGTTGGCTGAACATCAATTTCTTTAGATGATTTTAGGGGACGGCCTTCTGCGGCGCTCGCCTTAGTCAAAGCATAAACTTCTGCGATAGGGGATGAAACCTGCGTTTTTGATGAAGGTTTCGGCGGCTTCGATGGTGGTGAGACCGTGGTTCTGGAGCACGTTTTCTTCGATGACGATGCTGTTGATGTCGTCGGCGCCGGCGTGGAGACCGAGTTCCCCGAGCGAAAGTCCCATTCCGAGGAGCGAAACTTCGATATGCGGAATGTTGTCGAGGTAAAGACGGGAGAGCGCGAGTAGCTTGAGGTACTCATCGCCACGTACATGGCGGATTGGGAACTTGTCCGTTTGCGGTTGGAATGTCCACACTACGAAACTCTTGAACCCTTGTGCGATGTCCTGCGTCTTGCGTACAAATTCAAGATGCTCAATAATTTCCTCTGCGGTTTCGCAACTGCCGAAGACGATGTTCGCACTTCCTGGGAGGCCCTTCCTGTGGCAGGCTGCAAGTGTGTCGCACCATTGTTGTGCAGGGAGCTTTCGCGGACTTAAAATCGTGCGCATGCGATCGGAGAGAATTTCGGCACCCGCACCCGGAACGGAACTGAGCCCGGCGTCTTTGAAAATGTCGAGAAGTTTGTCCAAGCTCATGTTGTTGAACTCTGCAATACGAACAAGTTCAACGGGCGAAAAACCGCGCACCTTCACGTTCATCTCCTGCGTGAGCATCTTCAAGACGTCAGTGTAGTAGCTGAGTGGAATATCCTTGTTTACGCCGCCTTGCAAAAAAATCTGGTCGGCGCCCTTCGATTTTGCTTCGATCGTCTTTTGACGAATTTCGTCTAAACGAAGTACGTAGGCTTCTGGGCTCCTCTCGGGTCTGCAAAAACTGCAAAAACTGCATGTCACTTCGCACACGTTCGTATAGTTCACGATGCGGAACGCGGTGTAGCCCACGCGGTTCCCGGGGAGGCGCGCATGGCGAACCTTGTCGGCTGCTTCTACGATGCTTGTCCAAGAAGCGTCCTTGAGAAGTTCGAGACCTTCGGCTGGGGTGAGACGTATGCCGTCGATGGATTTTTGCAGAATAGAATTCATGTTGGTGAAAGATAGAAATGTTGCGGTTGCCTATGCGAAAATTCAGGATTTTTTGCTATGTGACTTGCTTTTCCGTAATGCGAACGATAATCGGAATTTGCGTTGACAAAAGCGTTGTGAATTTCTCAACACGTTGAATCCCTTGTTTTATGGGAAATGTATAAAAATAGAGATTCTTGGAGACTCTGTGTAAATAAAAATTAGTGGATGTGTTGTCCAAGAAGACCTGCGCATTTTTTGATTTGTTTGCGTTTTGGAGAGATAGATTTATCATATAGGTGTATGAAAATGTAGGAGGTTCTATGAAACATTTCATATCTACTACTGCGTGTGTTTTGGCTTGCGCTGCGATGGCTAGCGCATTTACAATAACGGGCAAGGTGAGCGACGAAAGTGGCAAGGCCGTCGAAAAGGCTTCTGTTGAACTTTTATCGCAAAAACTCAAGGCGACAACGGATGCCAAGGGTGAGTTCAAGCTCTTCAAGGAAGAAAAGGATACGACGGAAGCAATTCACATGGTGAAGCCGTCGCTTGGCTATGTCGGTGTCTCGAACGGCATCCTTTCTTATTCGCAGAGCACGAGCAATCCTGTTCATGTTCAGGTTTTCGATGTCGTGGGCAATCGCCTTCTGAACGAAAATTTATATGGTTCCGGCTCCCTTGACATGCAATCAATTGTCAAGGCCCAGGGCGTTTATCTGGCTCGTGTGAGCGTCGGTAGCGCTCAAAGTTCTTTCCGCTTTACTTCTAACGGCAACGCCAAGGTCTCCTTTAACGAAGCTGTTGTGGCTGGCTTGAATAAGGCCGGTGAATCCGATGACCTTCAGGTAATTGCCGAAGGGTTCGATACGCTCAAGGTGAAAGTCGCAAATCTCGTGGATACGACGCTTGCGCTCACGTTGAAAAAGACGACTCCTCCGCAGCCGCAGTACGAATACGGCTGGGGCCTCAAGAATGATCCGGTGCCGACTCGCGGTTGCGGCAAGGATACGAAGCTTGATTACAAGTATCGCGGTGACAAGCCGTACATTGATTTCAAGTGGAGCAAGGGTACCCGCACAGTGCGTATCGATATCCCGAAGAGCTACGACAAGAACAAACCGTACAAGTTAATCTTCGGTATGCAGTGCATGGGCGGCTGGGCCGGTGGCGTGCAGGACGAAGGATACTATGGTCTGAAGCAGTTCGACAAGAACGAAGATGTCATCTTTGTCGCACCGGAAGGTAACGGAAACCAGGCTCCGTGGGATCAGAACGATTACATTCTCTTCGATGAACTTTTGGCCATGCTCGAAGGCGACTTCTGCATTGACTCGAGCCGCGTGTTCTCTACAGGCTTCAGCTACGGCTCCATGTTCAGTAACGGTCTTTCCTGGAACCATCAGGACGTGCTCCGCGCCGTTGCCGTGTACGAAACCGCCGAACGCAACATTTGGCTTCCGCAGCGCCAGAACAAGGGCATTGGCTGGATGGGCGTGCTCGGCTTGCAGGATAACCTCTGCACTCCGGACATGGGACGCGCTGCCCGCGACATCATCCTTACGCTCAACTCCGAAGGCGGCAAGGCCAAGAACGAAAAGGCTCAGGAATACGGTGGCAACGGTCCGCACGTGTGCTACGACTATACGACTGTCGAAGAACGCTTCCCGGTCCGCTGGTGCACGCAGAACGGCGGCCACATTTGGGACCACAAGGATCCTGGCCAGAACCAGTCCTGGGTTCCGCAGACCACATGGGACTTCTTCAACAAGTTCTAATATGATGGTTCTTGCTGGTCTCTAGCATTTGCTAACACACGAAGTTTTTTCTTCATGCGCATCCTCCCTGTGAAAACGGGGAGGATGTTCTTTTATGGAGGCTTTGCTTCACTTGGAAAATTTGGAGTACCCGCAAAGTTCCTGTGTTTAAATGAAATTGATGCTTTTGAAAGGCCGAAGTACGGATAAAACTGGGAAAAATGTTGTTTTATCCGTACATTTTGCAAAAATAGGCGAAAGCTTTGCGGTATGAAATTATGCTTTGTGCGAGAAGTACGGATAAAATGAATTTTTTTAGACTTTTTATGGTTCACCTGCAAAGTTCCGTGTTTTAATGCAAAAGTAAACTGCTTGCAGGGCGGGGCCCCAGCTCGGAGTGGGGTAAACCCCAAATCCTAGCCTCTCCAGTATCCAAACAAGTTTGGCT
>JAZLIJ010000006.1:0-2329 GCA_045617325.1 Fibrobacter sp. | reverse complement strand
CAAAGAAGCAACAGCGACAGCCTTGACCACCCTAGAAATTGATTTTTTCATATCCACATCCTTTTTGTTTTTTTGAAACTTTGTCAGCGCACAATCCGCACGGACTGCACCTTGCCCGTGGAACGGGAACGCAGGTAGTAGACGCCCTGCTGCTTCACAGCCGCGGAGGACTTGAGAATATCCTTTGCAGCATCGAAGCCGTAGGCGCTCAGGGTTCCGAGGCGAACCCCCTGTTGGTCAAACACGAAGTAATCTTCAAGCACGTCCATGTTCATCTGCAGGGTTCCCGGAAGCGCTTCAGGCGGCTTCGACTCCTCAGTCCCTTCCTTGAAGGTGAAGTAGTCGATGTTCGCGTAGTCGCCAGTAATTTCAAGTTTCAGGACATGCTCGCCGGCGGCAATCTTGGAGGTTTTCGCGGAGAAGTCCTTGTAGACATCCCACTTGTTGTCGGCGGTTTGGTCTATCTTGATTTCGTCAGTGACGGCGGCATCGTCGATGTAGTACTTGATAGCGGCACCGGTGCCACCTGCGGCAGCGTTCGTCACAACAGTATATTCGCCTTCCTTCTCGAAGTTGACGGTGTATTCAAGCCACTCGCCCGCCTTGGTCATGCCGAGGACATGGCCGGAACCTTCATCGTAAATATCGACGCCGTCGCCATCGCGATAGGTGGACTTGCCGGAATTTTCATAGTCGCTATCTTCGAAAGAAGTATTGCCCTCGCCGACGCCGTTCTTGTCGTAATCTTCGACTTCGATTTTGCCGGGAAGCACAGAGGGTTTACCGCTGAACGGTTCCTGCGGAACAGGTTCCGGAGGTTCACCGCCGCCAATCCCCGTCGTATTCTTGCCCTTGGAAAGGTTCTCCTTGAAATATTCCTTGAGCCAGGTCATCGCCGGGCGATCCTGCCCGTTGCGGATAAGGCCGGAGCAACCGTTTGCAGCGCCATTGCAATTCAGCCAAGTCTGACCGTAGATGTAACCCCAGAGCGTGATGCCCGCCACCCATTCTGTTTCCCACAGGAAAGGAATTTGGTTCGCATAGTCGTTTTTCTGTTTCTGGTCATCCATCTGTTCAATGTCATACTCAGAAATCACAAGCGGAATCTGTACGGCATCATGGATTTTCTTCAAGGCGGATTCAAACTGAGACTTACCAAGACCAGTCACATCATGGGACTGCAAGCCGAAAGCATCCACAGGAGCGCCCTGCGCCTTGATTTGCTTGATGAGGTCGATTCCCTGGTCGATATGCCACTGGATGGTATTGTAGTCGTTGTAAATCAGCACTGAATTCGGAAAGTACTTGCGGGCCATCTTGAAAGCTTCGGCAACAAACGTATACTTGCCATTGTCGCCGCCAAGAGCCTGGATAATTTTAGTGCCCATATAGCCGGAATGGTACTTGTTTTCGCCAGTACGGATGGCTTCGTTCACCACATCGATCATCTCGATGCCGCCCATAGGATTGTAATGGTCGGCAACGGCCTTCATCCACTTTTCAATCACTTCCTTGGTGCGTTCAGCGGAAAGACTGGAAATCCAGCTGGGATACTGGGCGCCCCAAATAAGGGCGTGGAACTTGAAATGCCCGCCATTTTTCTTGGCCCAGTTATAAGCGCGGTCGCAGCCATCCCAGTTGAACTGATTTTCGCTTTTGTGGATGGAGCCCCACTTGCATTCGTTTTCGGCGGTAATCTGGTTCCAGTATTGACCGAAATCGCTACGAACCTGATTGCCGGTCGTAATATTACCGAGGAACTTCGCTCCGCCATCAGCCATGCCGGGGCCAGCGAAAGCGGCACTTGCCGCAACAAGAACACAAGCAAACGCCAAAGACGTTTTCTTAAATGTCTTTTTCATACAAACATCCTATACATACACCAAAATGGACACCACCCATTTCGTTGGTCTAAAAAATATTCCAATACAATTGCAATAGCAAAAAACGCGAAAAATAAACCATAGCCAAAATGTCAATAGTTGTGTAAAGCCCGAATTTACAAGGATTGACGTAAATTTTAGGGCACCTCTAATAATTGCTTTGAATGAAGAAAATCACGGAGAACCGAGCGATTGCAGGAACGAAAAATGGCCAATACTGGAGGTATTGCACATATGCCAATTCCTGGCCTCAATCATGAGTAAACAAGTTTACTCACGACACTCGGCCTACGGAATTGTGGCCACTTTTGAGTGACGACAAAAGCAAAGGCCGAAGTCAGCGATCAAGCTTGCTTGATCATTGATGAGGCCCAGCTTTTGCAACTTGTTGAACAAGCGCGATGTGTTACACGTGATTTTCTGAAAATGAATTATTAGAGGTGACC
>JAZLIJ010000005.1:0-3737 GCA_045617325.1 Fibrobacter sp. | reverse complement strand
TACTGTCTACAGCCTACTTCCTACTAAAAGTCATATCTTTGATTTGAATCAATTCTTATCCCCTTTGGGGAGGAGCCAAAGCAATATTTAATCTCATACTTCATACTTCATACTTCATAACTCATTCTTCACCCTAGATTCTATCGGCTCTCCGAGCCTCCAGAATGACGGGGGAGGAGTGACTTTTTTTTATATTCTCGCCGACATTTTTTTTGAGCTTTGTAGAAGCTCGGCATGCTCGGCCATAGAAACTCCGAGCAAGCTCTGTTTCTGCGACGCACGCAATTTGAGTTTTTGCTCTTATTCTCTAGTCTGAAACTACCACTTTCAATCCATACGAGAATAAGACGAACGCTCACGTCCCATTCGGGGCGTGGGTCGTCTGTGCTTATGCTAGTTATGGGTTTACCAGAGCCTCGAAAAGAGTAAGTACTTTCGATTCCACGCCTTTTTTGTTTGGTGTGAAATTTGGGTGCGGAATGGGGGCTGACTTTGGACCGGTGATGCTATTAGTTAGATTTGTATATGGATTAATATGTGTTTTTTTCTTGGCATGTGCCGAGAGAAACGTAAAGGAGAATGCTTTATGAAGTGTTTGAGTAGATGGCTGTTTGCTGTTGCGGTGGCTGTTGTGTTGTGCGCCGGGATGTGGGGGTGCACGGATGTGGATTATCATTTGTCGGAAAGTCGGACTGGTGCTAAGGTGGTCGGATTTATAGACGACTCGCTTGTGATGGTGACTGATTACCGTTATTGGTATGAATATACGGACACGTGGTATGGGCAATATTCAGAGAAATCAGGGTGTAAAGATACTCGGCTTTGTGTGTACAATTACCGTGTGCAGGAAGAGGGGCCGAGGTGGTGCGATTCTGTAGATGGTAAAACAGATTATACCGGTCAGTTTTCTGATTCGATTGTTTGGTCAGGACTTTATGGGGCGCGGAATTCTCTGATTTTATGGAAAGCAGGTGAAAATTTTCGTCATTATTTCAGCTTTAGCGTGGTTAATGAAGGGTGCAATACAGCTTTTGATGCCGCGTTTATACATCAGTGGTTTGACGGTAAGTTTATTGTAATCGGTAAGCAGTCGCTGACTGCGGGTAATGACAGTTGTCGGTATGCCGTATTGGATACGGTTGGAAGGACGCTGGTGTATAAACGGTTGGAAGAAAATTTGAAGTGGATTGAAAAGTGCGATGACGTAAGGGCTTGGGGCGAGGATGTATATTGTCTTTTGCGGAAAAAAGAAAATTGGAGTGTTCTATTATCTGTGGATAATATTGTCGTTGATTCTATGGAGTTTGATGAAGAACGCAGATATGCGGTTTACCCAGCTCTGTTTGCTGGTAATATGTTGCATATGGGCGACTACATTTGTTCTTTAACAAATAAAAAAATGGAGAGAAAACCGTATGTTAAATCGCTTAGTGATTTAAAATTCATTAATGCGGATGAAAGTATAGTTTCTTATTAAAATATGAAAAAACTTCTTTTTTTAGTGATGGCTTTCGCCATCGGTGGTTGGGCTATACCCAAGCCAATGGAAAGTATTGAAAACTATAACGTCCTCATGGTCCACGGGGCGTATGGCTCGGACAAGGGATTTGAAAAAAGTACATCGAGTTTTCTTTCCGATTCAATATTGAATAATTTGTTGGATTCCCTGCAAAAGGTGAATCCTGAGTTGTATTTGGAATATCAAACGTTGCCTCGTGGCCCGGTATCGGGAAAAATTAATTTTGTCGTAACAAAAGAAATGTGGCTGAACGAACATTTTCCGGAATTGAACGGGGAAATAAAGCGTGTTCAGGACGATTTTGATGTCGCTTATGACATCCCCTCCGCTTATGATAAAAAGGAGTATCTTGGAGATGCTACTCTTGGCGGGTACGATTCAAATGACCGAATAACCAAGTGGATTTCCAAAAATATTCTAGAAGAACCTGATATTGGAGGAGAGCGTAATCCTACAAATTCCTACGTTTACAATTGGCGCTCTTTCTCGAATCCTGCGAATAGCTCTCGCAATAATGCTCACGAACTTGCCGATAGAACTTGGAACAAGGGAAACAAACCGTTTCATCAAGGGGGATTCGGGCATCGCCGTGCCTTGATGGAAGAAGCCCAGGAAGTGAAGGCTTTTGAAGTTTTAGATGATGACGGTGAGAAAAAATATGGACAACGCGCTCTTGAAATCATCCGCCAAAATCCCGACTTGTATCACCAAATCGCTTCGCGCTACATCCTTGTCGGTCACTCCATGGGCGGTGTCGTTTCTCGTGAGTATGTGCAGGGCAATTTTTACAACGGCGATGTAGACAAAATAATTACTTTGGACTCGCCCCACGAGGGCACCGGGGCGTTGAATATGCAACTCGATTTAATCAATGTGCCAAGGGCGCTGACGGAGCCTTTGACTGAATCCGTCGCGATGATGGAGCTTGTCGGCTTGTCCACCTATCTTTCTGGGATGGATTTGAGTACAATGATGATTGGCTTGATTGGATTCAGTATGTCTACATGCGCGTCCGGCTTAAATCTGTTGTTTGGTGAGATTGTTGGGGCTATGTTGGAAAACTATAGCGAGTCTGATTCGTTGGTTTGTTATGTCGATCCCCATGCTGATGAAAATGATGATTGTAAATCCCGTCAGAATATCTCCGTATTGAAAAAGCTGAGCAATGTTCCTGATTCTTTGCCCATGTTTCGCCTTCTTGCTGGTGAACATAGTATGACGTTTACGGATCCAAAACAAGGCTTAAAAAAGGTTTTGAGTTTCTTTGTTCCTGATGCTTTGACGGCTCCGTTTGCCAATCTTGTTCTTCAGCTGTCTAGTGGTTTTCCGATGGATTATGATTCTTTTGGCTCGTTTGCTGAAGATTTCAGGAGGGCTTTGGCTACAAGCGTTGTTAACGCTTATACAGGGGCTGTTGCCGGTTTTTATGCTGGCGTACATGTTCGTGAGCAAGGATCCGCTCTTGTGGAAACGAACGGTGGACTCGCCTATGGAACAACGATGCTTACGCATCCGAATGTTGATGTGAAACGTTCTACGTTTAATGCTGCTCACTATGCGTCTGAATCGATTGGTTCGCGTGTTGCGGAGGGGTTGCTTGCTGTGGGAACTGCCGCTCTGCTTCTTGATATTTTGGGCTCGTTCGGGGAGGTCGCTAAAACGGCTCTGGCTATTGCAGCGTCTGTTGTTGTTGCTGGTTCGGTTGGAACGGATGTTGTATTAGGATTTTTGGATTTGGGAAATTCCCACATGTTCCCTTTATATAAGGAGTACTTGAAAACCTGGAAAGCTGAAGAAAATTCGTTTCCTTCGTTAGGTCGTTCTGCTGGTGGTTCCTACACACCTTACCTCATGGAAGACTTCCTCTACGAAAAACCCTTTGTGAACCTCGCCTTGTTCGATTCGCGCACTGCGGACTCTCTTGCGAAAAATTCCTCGGCGTCGCTCAATCCCAGCTGCTATTACGGTGTGGATGGCGGTGACGATGCGCACTTGTGTGAAATTGGGTTGTACGGGACGCGCGAGCCGTTGTCAAAAATCGACACGGTGTGCGACCAGCTTGGAAACGTTGTTCGCTTCGATACGACGCTTGTCTACAATGCCGTGAATCAAAAGGGCGATTCCGTTTACTACGGCTCCTTCAAGAAGGACGATTTCTCTGCGTTCAAGAAGGGTCAGTTCCGATTCAAGGCGGAGTCGGACTGGTACAAGGTCGGCG
>JAZLIJ010000004.1:0-39986 GCA_045617325.1 Fibrobacter sp. | reverse complement strand
GGCTGAGCCGTTAAGTTGGCGCTCGCGCAAATCCGTAAACCGAAGCCAACAGCCAAACTTGTTTGGATACTGGAGAGGCTAGGATTTGGGGTTTACCCCACTCCGAGCTGGGGCCCCGCCCTGCAAGCAGTTTACTTTTGCATTAAAACACGGAACTTTGCAGGTGAACCAGTTTACTCCCAAGGACCGTCATCCCGAACTTGATTCGGGATCTTGTTTATGCTTTCTGCGTTAAACATGAGGGAATAATGGTCCATGAGAATAGTGGTACCTTTGACGCATTATAAGATAGTGCAACATGCCATATAAACTTATGAATTAGGAGTTATGAAATTTCAGTCACGCGCCAACGGCGCATTTGAATAATGCGCGAAGCGCCTAACTTTCCCTAGACCCTTTTTATGAATTATAAGGGATGAGTTTTTTTGCAGCTAGAAATGCGTGGAGACATAAATTGAACAGTCAAAAAAGCGGGCGCAGCCTTAAGGTCTGCGTCCGCCATTTTTGAGATAGAATACTCGTTTTGCTAAAGGATTAATCCTTAAGACTATTCCAGTTCAGCACGCCCTTCTTCAACAGGTAAATGTAACCAGCTTCAAGAATCAGAAGGAAGCCCAAAAGCACAAACAGCAATTCCCAGCCGCCGACGAGGAACTGCACCGTCCACGGATAGAGGAATGCAACTTCAAGATCGAACACCAGAAAAAGCATGGCAACCATGTAATATTTCACCGGGTAACGCTCGTTAGCGGAACCAGAAACATGAGCAAGACCGCATTCATAGGCAGAACCCTTGATCAAGACCTGCTTAATCTTGCCCGGGTGCAAAAACCAGTTGGCGAGGAGGAGAATTGCGGGGATGCAGATAGCCATGATGACCAAAATGGTCATAGCAAAAGTGGTGTCGAAAATTTCAACGTTTGTCATAGTGCCTGTAAAGATAGTAAAAAAGTTTTTGCTAGAAAGTTATTTTTTTGTAAACTATATTTGTGGCATGAAGAAAAAAATCATCATCCCAACCATCGTTGGACTTCTTGGCGTCTTCGCAAGCTGTTCTAACGACTCCTCTCTTCCCGCAGCACCAGATATTAGCGAATTGTCCTCCAACTCTGTCGCCAACAGCTCTGCTACCTTAGCATCATCCTCTTCCAAGGCAAAAACGCCCGCATCTTCCGCCACGGTCAAATCCTCCACATCTAAAAAAACGAGCGATACGACCCACGTAGAATACATCATCCAGGACACTTCGGAAGTCCCCTACTACAGCAGCGCGAGCTACTTCTGCTGGGAAGTAGGACCAAGTTGCGAAGAAGCCGCTACTTCAAAGTCCTCCTCCTCCAAAGCGAAAAAAACATCCTCCTCTTCTAATGGGGGCGCCTCCATCGATATTCCGTCAGACACGCCTCCGACCATCAACGGGCTGAAGATGACGGACGAACGAGACAAGCAAGTCTACACGCTCCAAATGGTGGGCAACACGCTTTGGATGGCTCAGGATTTGAACTACAAGTCCGGCAGCAGCAAATGCTTCAACGACGAAGACAGCAACTGCAGCACGTACGGCAGACTCTACACCTACTCTACAGCAACAGGTATCTGCCCCGCAGGTTGGAGACTTCCGACACGCGACGAAGCCCAGGCCGTCATTAACGACGAAAGCTACCCGTGGAGCTACAGCGGCCGCTGCAAGACTGGCGATTGCGACTTCACTGGGAAGATGGGTTTCCACTGGACTAGCGCCACCCCGCAAGAAGGAGATAAGAACTTCGATTCCAACAAGGGCGATAGCTACACAGTAATCATCGTCGAAAAGGAACCCGGCTACGCCGGCGAAAACGATCAAAAGTTCTTCCAAATTGACGACAAGTCCAAGTACTTCAGCGTCCGCTGCGTTCAAGATGCAGCCGCAAACTAATCGTTCAGTCATTTAAAGAAAGGACTGCGGCTTCAAGTCGCAGTCTTTTTTTTATTCCGAGTTCCAGTGGCAGTCGAGTGACAAAGCATCATTCAGGAATCACGTCCAGGTCACCTTCCGCACAACCATTCGCAACAACGCCAAAGATGCCATTTGAATCATCGGCATCATCGCCAGCGTCAGAACCGATGCCGGCGCCAGCACAATAGGCCGCCACTTCTTCGCGAAGCCTGCCCCCCCGGACCTTCCCCAGCAGCTCAACCACGTCTTCCAGTGGCGCTTCCATAAACGCTTCTGCGCTCTTGTACTTCGAAAGAATCTTCACGCGCGTCTCGTGACCGACACCAGGCATCTTGAGCCACTCCACTTCCAAGTCCTTCTTGCGTTTGCTTCGCTGGTACGTGATGGCGAACCGATGCGCCTCGTCTCGGGCGTTCTGCAAAAGTTTCAGCGCTGGACTCGTACGGTGCAGCACGATGCTCGGGCGGTCGTCCGGGAATACAATTTCTTCCAGGCGTTTTGCAAGTCCAATCAGAGGCAAGTCCTCGTCATGCCCTAGTTCCTTCAGAATCTGCATCGTCGCATCCACCTGTCCCTTGCCGCCATCGCAGACCCACAAGTCGGGCATCGGAGTCCCTTCGTCCTCCAGTCTGCGAATGCGGCGCGTCATCACCTCGCGCATGCTCGCAAAGTCATCGACACCCGTCACCGTCTTGATGATAAACTTGCGGTAGTTGCTCTTGTCGGGGCGACCGTTCTTGAAGGCTACCAAACTCGCAACAGTATTCGTACCGCTTAGGTGCGAAATATCCACGCACTCGATGCGGAAGGGAGTCTTCTTCAGCCCGAGGACTTTCTGCAATTCGAAGACGCTACCGTCAATCTCGCTATACTTCTGGACTTCAGCCCGCATCTCCACAAGAATCATATCGGCATTCGCGCCAGCAAGCTTCAAGAATCCGAGCTTTTCACCGCGCTGCGGATTCGAGACGACCACCTTGTGACGCGCCTTCTCCGCCAAGGCCGACTCCAGCAGATTGCGCTCCTCAGCCACATCCGCAAGCACTACGTCCGTAGCTATCTCGCCAGGAATAAATTCCACATCCATGTACCACTGCATGAGCATCTGACAAAAAATTTCAGTTTCATTTTCTTCCAGCTTGCACTCCAGGCGGTAGTGGCGGCGTCCGCAAAGAACACCGTTGCGGTACTCAAAGATGACTGCGGCGGCCATCGTCCCGTTCCGCCGGAGACTCAGCACATCCAGGCAAAGGCTTGCATCCGTCACGTCGGTCTTCTGGTGGATGCCCGTCGCTTTCAGCGCCTGAATCGCATCGCGCTTTTTCATGGCCATTTCAAAATCCAGGCGTTCGCTCGCCGCCTGCATCTCGCGTTCCCACTCGGCAATCAAGTCGTCACGTTTGCCGTTTAGCATCATCTGCACTTGCAGCACCTGCCGATGGTAATCTTCCTCAGTCACAAGCCCCGCACACGGGGCGCCGCACCTACCGATATGGTAGTTGAGGCACGGCCGCTGCGGTTTTGCAAGCGGCAAGTTCAATCGGCATTCCCGAATCTGAAAAAGTCTAGCGGCAATATCCTGCAACTGCGCGACCATCCGCGAACTCATATACGGACCGTAGTATTGGCAGCCATCCTTCCGCACGGCACGGCTGAGAAACAACCTCGGAAACGCCTCGTTCACCGAAAAAGCCAAATACGGGAAATGTTTGTCGTCCTTCAAGAGAACATTGTACTTGGGCGTGTGCTTGCGAATCAAGTTCGCTTCGAGAATCAAGGCCTCGGATTCGCTCTCCGTAATAATCCACTCGATGTCGCGAATGAACGGCAGCATGAGTGTCGCCGCCCTGTGTCCGGCATGGTCGCTTCCGTCAAAGTAGCTGCGCACGCGATTCTTCAGGACCTTCGCCTTTCCGATGTAGATAATCTTCCCAAGGGCGTTGCGCATGATATAAACCCCAGGCAAGGCCGGAAGTTCCGCCAAACGGCGCTGGATATGGTCATTCACTTGAATCATTTCGTTCTTTCCTGACTTGAAAAATTAGAAAAAACAAACGGCATCTAAGAGATTCCTTTGTGAAGATATTTTTCATTAAAAAACGACTCTACAAGACAATTTTTTTATATATCTTTTTGCAGAAAATTTATTCCCCAAAAATTTTTATAGGACACCCCAAAAATTGTTTTGGTGAAGAGATTTTGGCAAAACTATAATGAGCAAAGACTTCAAGAGTGGCGAATACAAAAATATTCATCATCCTGAGAAACGGAAGCGCAGGATATGTCGTAGCCAAGTTCCTAAGAAACAAATTTTGAAAGGTGGCTAGAACCCCGGAAAACATTCAGGAGCAACAATGAATTTTGAAAGTATGAACTTGTTATCGCAAAAAGTTGAAGGCGTTTTGGGAACCGTCCGCACCTTGCGCGAAGAAAATGCAAAACTCAAAAAGGAATTGGCTAATTTTCAAGCCATGAGCAAAAACCAGGCTCAAGCCTTGACTGAAGCGAAAGCCAAGATTAACGATTACTCTGCCGCCTTGAACGCAAGAGCAAATCAGGCCGCCGCCCAGGACAAAATCATCGATGAGAAGAACGGCATCATCGACAGCCTCAACGGACAGGTCGCCGAAAAGAACGGCATCATCGACAGCCTCAACGGACAGGTCGCCGAAAAGAACGGCATCATTGACAGCCTCAACGGACAGGTTCAAACTCAGGGTTCTGAAATTGCAGAAGCCCAGGACCGCTTCAAAAAGCTTCTCAGCATTATCGAATCCGAACTGGGCACCGAAATTCCTCTTTCGAACCAAGCCGAAGAACAACCCCAACAACAAGAACAACCGAAACAAAACAATGACAGTCCAGACCTGTTCGCGAGCAATGGAGGCTCGCAAGGAAATTTTTTCGGCTAAAATGGCTGATGGATGACGATCCATTCGGCGTAGGAATGAGATAATATGGCTAACGGCGAGACCTTAAGATCGGTAAGTATATCAATTGCGCAAGAAAAAATCCAGATTCGCACGGATTTACCCGATGCGGAGCTGCAGCAAATTGTTGATTTTATCGGCACACGCCTCGAAAATTCTTCAAAGTTCCGGTTAGATTCCAAAAAGCAGCTTTCGCTCCTTTCCGTGGAACTCACCTCCGAAATATTTGAACTGCGCAAGCAATTGCGCTTGGCCAAAGTCTACCACGACCAAATGGAAAAAGTAGTCAGGGACCTATCGCTCATGCTGGACGAAGCGACAAACCCAACTCCCAGCCAAATTTAAGTTTCAATCCCGGTTCAAACGGACCGGGATTTTTTTTACCCTCTGGACTTGCTTAAAAACTGAAGATGCTTGAGTTTACGTTTTCTTTTATTTTTACTTTTTTTCAAAAGAACTTGTTTTTATCGGTAAAGGTTGGTATATTTGGCGCGGCATCTCACGGATTTTCACCCGATCTAACAGGATTATTTAAAGCTCGTTGCTCTCGTTGCTCAGTTTAGGCGCGCTACGACGCGAAAAACAAACCACCGAGGCGCTGCTATCATTTTTTAATGAGTAGTTTCGAGTGCACTCACCGTAGCAGATGCCTTTTTTTGTAGGCTGAAAATGGAAATATTTGAAAAAGTAGCCAGTTTGATGAAAAAAGCGGAAGACGAAGGGGTATTCAGCAAGGCTGTCGCCGGCTTCATTCTGCCCGACGGGACAACGCATACAGTAGCGCACAATACCGCCGAAAACACCGTCTTCGACATCGCAAGCTTAACCAAGGTCTGCCCCACGTCGACACTTGCGATGAGCTACATCCTCGAAGGAAAAATCTCCACGGACACAAAAGTCGTGGACTACATCCCCGAATTGCAGACAAACTTCCGCGAAGACATTCGCATATTCCATCTGCTCACGCACAGCCTCGACTACCGCGTCCCGATGAAGACGCTCCGCACGCTTCCCCCCGAAGGAATCCTCGAAGCGCTTTTCACATACCAATTTGCGAAGGCACCCGGCACCGATTTCAACTACGGGAATCCAGCGAGCGTGCTCCTGGGCATTCTGCTCCAGCGCCTCATCGGCAAGGACTTGCAGCAGCAGGGAATCGAGCGCTTCTTCGAGCCACTCGGCATGTCGCGCAGCGGCTGGGACCCACTCACCCGTGCCCGCAATCCGATTCTGAAACAGGAAATCATGCCGACGGAAATTTGCAGCTTCCGCAACCGCGAAATCCAGGGCGAAATCCACGACGAAAGCGCCTGGGTACTACGAAACCTCTACCCCGTCGGAAGCGCCGGCATGTTCAGCTGCGTCCCGGACCTTCTCCGTTTTGTACAGATGATGTTAAACGACGGAACCCTCGACGGCAAGAGAATTGCACCGGCAGGCATCCTCGACATGGCAAGCCACAACGCATTTCCCGAAAGCGTAAACGCCTGCACAGCCCTCGGCTGGGAACTTGCGAACCGCAAGTTCATGGGGTCCGCCACCTCGGCAAGGACATTCGGCAAAACGGGCTTCACAGGGGCAAGCATTGTAGCGGACCCCATTGCAGGCGCCGCAGCGGTCCTCCTCAGCAACTTCACCTATCCGCATCGAGAAGCGAACGCAGACCGCATCCACGCCTTCCGCGCCCTCCTCTCCGACACATTCTTCAGCTCCATCCACGAATAGCGTCATCCGCTCGGCTATAGAAGCTGTCAAAGCTGTTTAACCGAAGCTACCCGCAGTTTAACCGATGCGGCGGCGCGGCAGTTTATACGCTGCAGTCGATCGGCTATAGAAGCTGTTGAGGCAGTTCAACCGACGCATTCAGCGGTCCTACCTCTACGGCAAAGCGCAGTTTAACGTCGCCTTTGCGGCGCACAGATGCAACAGTGCCGTTCAACCGAAGCAGCCAGCAGTCCAACAGGTGCAGAACAAAACCTTTTCCCTAAGCAACACAGTTCAACACGGCAACTTCCCGCATAACGCAAAGGACTCGGCCAAAGCCGAGTCCCTTTTCAAAAAAGCAATCGCAGGAACGTCAACAAGTAACTAAACTAGCGCCCCGCATTCTTGCGCATCATTTCCTTGCGCTGTTCTTCAGCGAACATGCGAGCCATTTCGATGCGGTTATTCTCTTGTTCCTTCTTCTTGGTTTCTTCCTTGCAGTTTACGCACTTCGTCGCTGTCGGGACAGCCAAGAGCCTCGCCTTCGGAATCAACTCGCCGCAGACCTTGCATACGCCAAACGTCCCCTTGCGGATGCGAGTCAAGGCCTCTTCAAGGTACACAAGATACTTCCCTTCGCGAGCCGCAAGCGAAAAGTTCGTTTCCAAAGAATTATAGTCCGTAGCGCCATCAGCACTATCATCGGCACCTTCACCAGACTGCGATTTTTGCCCTTGGAATACGTTCGCCTTTTCGGACTCGCTTTGAGCAGTCACCAGCTGGCGCCTCTTTTCCACAAGCATATCTTCAAAAAACTTAAGGTCAGCGTCGCTCATTTTCACAGGTTTCTTCTCAGCCATAGTCAACTCCTTTCTTTGAGTTAGAGATATGATAAACAAATACCGTGTAAAAGTATCTTTTTTTTATAAAAAAGGTAAAATAATTTTAAAAAATATCCACATTTAGTTTCAAGCCGTTCTTTTTCACTCCTTGGAGCAGAATCTGTAAATCCGCTCTTATTTTGTCCAAATCACGGATAAATTCGCCATTTTCGTCCAAAACAAGCGCCAAGGTATTGTCGTCACGGTCGAATTTTTCAAAAACATCCTTACTCGCTTCCTTCAAGGTCCGAACCTCGGCCAGCACCTTGTCCGCATCCGCCAGCAGCGCATCAGCCTCCTTGGAAAGCTCTACGCCACGTTCACCCGTTTCGTTTATCGCCACCTTGATTTTTTCAATGGAAACATCGCAGGCATCCAGCAACTTCAAAACATCACGTTTAAAGCGGATTAAATCGTTCTGAGTCCCCCTAATTAACTTATTCGCCTTGCTCCCGACGCGCATGACCTGTGCACCCGTAGAGCCAATACGAAGTGAATCAGAGAACGTCCGTATTTCATTCTTGATTTCGACAAAGCCCTTGACGATAGACACAAGATTTGCGGAAATTCCTGCGGTTCCTTCGTCAAAATGGCCACGTAGAGTATCGCCCTCGGCAATCAGCTTTTCCGAGTCGCCGGTCAGCACGCACATTTCACGTTCACCCATAAGTCCCGCGGTAATCAGCCTAAAGTCCGAATTCACCGGAATTTTCGTATCAGCCAAAACTCGCGCCGTCACATATACGGCATCTTCAGTCAATTCCACCGAGACAATTTCACCCTTGGTGATTCCACGGACTTGAACCCTATTCCCAGGGGACAGAGTGCCAATTGCATCAAAAGCGACAACAAAGGTATAACGCTTGTGATATGGGCTCGACGGATGCCAGAAGTACCACGCGGAACAACACGAAGCAACCAGGATAAGAAATATGAAAAAGGCGACGAAGTTACTCTTCACCTTGAAAAGGAAACTATTCATAAGGGGACCAACTTTGCAAGTTCAAATCTAGCAATTCGTCCGAATATTCACCTTTTGCTTTCGCCTTAATCTTCTGCATCAAGTTTTCATTGAAGTTCTTCGCCACGTTCATGCCACTCATTTTCATAAGCACATTCATTGCAATCACTTCAGAAATCACAGTCAAGTTCTTGCCAGGCGCCACAGGAAGGACCACCTTCGGGATATTCACGCCCATGACATTCTCCGTCAATTCTCCAAGACCAGTCCTTTCATAGGCGACATCTCTCTGCCACGGCTGAAGTTCCACGATAGTTTCGATTTTCTTCACCTTGCGAATTGCATGGATGCCGAACATGGAGCGGATATCCAGTATGCCGACACCGCGAATTTCCATGTGATGCCGAATCAGAGGGTCTGGACGACCGATGATGGCGTTTCCTACATGGCTTATATGAACAACATCGTCAGCAACCATGCGGTGGCCGCTTTCGACCAAGTCCAGGACGCATTCCGACTTGCCGACGTTGCTATCGCCAATATAAAGCATGCCTATGCCGTAGACATCCACAAGGCTTCCGTGGATAATGGCATGCGGCGCAAAGAACTCCTCAAGAATTCGCTGCGCCACCTTGTTGAACTCGAAAGTATGCAACGTCGTAGAGAACAGCGGAATATGCAACTTGAGGCACATGTCCATCAGTTCACGATGCGGAGTCTGCGCATGAGTCACCACCCACATGGGCGCCCTAAACACAGATAAATTTTCAAAAATTTCGCGGCGTCTTTCCGGTCCGAGCGATTCCAGGTAATTCCATTCCGTGTGGCCGACCACCTGAATCTGCTGGGAACTATAAACCTTCGTATAGCCTGCCATGGCAAGGCCAGGGCGGTGGATTCCGCTTTCGGCTATAAACGAATCCAGATCCGTCTCCGGCGAATGCAGCACAAGCCGCAAATCTTCACCGTACCGACAAAAAAAGTCCCGCACCGGGAGACGTTCCCGGTGCAGGATTTTAATGTCCTTCAATCTTGACTCAGCCATTATGCGAAATCAGAAAGCGGCTGAGCACGATGATCATTCTGTTTTTCATTCGCCTTCTTCAGCTGCACCTTGATGCGTTCCAAAGTCACATCGACGGCCTTGCCCATGTTCTCTTCGTCAGCCGAAGCGACAACGACAGAACCGGTGATGTTGACAGAAATTTCGCAATGACGCTGGTGTTCTACTTCGTGGTCAAGAATAACGGAGGCGCTAGTAATGTTCGGATAAAAACGTGCTAATTTATCCATTTCTTCTTGAATGCGGTCCTGGAGACCAGCCGATGCGTTAAAGTGGCGAGCAGAAAACTGAATATCCATAATTCATACCTCCGTAAAAGTAAGTTAGCAATGTGAGCGGAAATTTATCATTTGTTCCGCATTTAGAGTATATACATCTTTTTTTTATAAAAAACCACTCTATTTTAAAGTTTTTTATGCGTCCTCCATTCCAAATTGGAATAAAGCGAAACTCGGAAACTAGCGTTTTCGCTGATTTGCAGGCAAAATCCGCAATTCCTTCTCGCGGTACTTGGCGACAGTGCGTCGAGCCACCTTGATACCCATTTTCAGGAGCTCGTTGCAAATAGCTTGGTCGGAAAGCGGTTTCGACTTGTCCTCCTCGTCCACAAGCTTCTTGATGGCGTCAAGAATTTGGGCGGAACCGACCTCCTCGTCACCTGCGGCTGGTCCCTGGCGCACTCCGGTCGTAAAGAACCGCTTCAGTTCATAGATACCGTAAGGCGTCTCCACATATTTACCGTTTGTCACGCGGTTTACGGTGCTCACGTCGCGCTCCACATCGTCCGCGATGTCCTGGAGAATCATCGGCTTGAGGAATGCGGGACCGTTCACGAAGAATTCCTTCTGCCGCTTGACAATCGCCTGCATCACAAGTTCCATCGTAGAGTAACGGTTCCCGACCGCCTTCATGAAATCCTGCGCCTTCGCAAGATGCGTACGCACATACTCCTTGTCTTCTTTCGAGGCCGAGGCATCCTTCAAAATCGCCTTGTACGTTTCGTTGATACGAAGCGATTTCTGCAACTTGGACTTGAAGCAGACCACCTCGAACTTTCCCTTTTTCTCCACGACACGCATATCCGCATTTACGATATGGGCTCCGCCATTCGAAAGCTGGAATCCGGGATGCGGTCGCAACCGGGACAAGCTGCTAATCGCTGCCTTAACCTCGTCTACGCCGACATTCAGCGCCTTGCTGATTTTCGCATAGCGGAGTTCCAGCAAGTCGTCGTACTCCTCCTCGAGAATGCGAATAGCAAGTTCCGGGAATCCCTCGATAGCGTAAGCCTGTATCAGAAAGCACTCCCTCTGGTTGCGCGCGCCGATTCCCGCCGGCTTGAAGGATTGCAGCACATGCAACGCCTCGCGTACCGGCATGGACACATTTTCCAGTTCAAGTTCTCCACGCAGCATCGCCTCGATTTCATCAATCAGCAAGTCGCCCGATTCAGAAACAAGCGCAGGACCTTCCCCCATGCGCAAAAAGCCGTCATCATCCACGGAATTGATAAGATAGCGGACAAGTTCTCTGAAGCGCTCCTCGGTCACTCCCGCCTGAAGCAATTGTTCATGCAATTCCCTGGTGCCATTCCATAGGCGAAGCTGGTCCTCCAGCTGTTCCTGGAGACTTTTCCCCACATCCTTGATGGGGCGTTCCCAGTCCTCGTCCGGGTCGCGGTTCGAAAGTTTCGGTTCCTTGAAAAGCGCATCGTCATAAGATGTGCCATCGTCCAAGTAACGGTCCCAGTCAATTTCAGCGGAGGAGGCTCCATCTAGAATGCCGCTTTCCACTTGTGCGCTATCGTCCAGGGAACCCTGCGACATCATCTGGATATCCTCGGGAATTTCCATTTCCGATTCAGCATTGCGCGGGTCGTCCTCAGCGGGGTCGCGGTCGATAGCGACCTCGGATTCATCGGCGTAGTCCTCGTCCACTTCCAAAAGCGGATTGGATTCCACCTCTTCCTTGATGGCCGTTTCCAGTTCCTGCGAAGTCTTCTGGAGAATTTTTACCGACTGCAACAACGTCGGCGACAAGGTCGTCTCCAGTCTTGTACCTTGTCCTAACTGAAGTCCAAAATCCATACACGCCTCGCTTAATCCAGATGGAAACTGTCGCCCAGGTAAATGCGGCGCGCCTCTGGATCGTTCGCCAAGTATTCCGAAGTACCCTCGGTAAGCACCTGGCTTTTATACATGATGTAGGCCCTATCCGTAATGGAAAGCGTCTCGCGGACGTTATGGTCCGTAATAAGCACACCCATGCCGCGATCCTTTAATTCAGAAATGATAGACTGAATGTCCGCGACAGCAATAGGGTCGATTCCCGCAAAAGGCTCGTCCAGCAGAAGGAAGCTCGGATCGCTTGCCAGGGCGCGCGCAATTTCCAGACGGCGGCGCTCTCCTCCGGAACAGCTCATGGACTTCGTCTTGCGAATATGCGTAATCTTGAATTCCTCCAGAAGCTGCTCCAGCTTCATCTTGCGCTCCGCGCGCTTCATGCTCTGCGTCTCGAGAATCGCCATGATGTTTTCCTCGACCGTAAGCTTGCGGAAAATGGACGCTTCCTGCGGCAGGTAGCCCACACCGAGTCTTGCGCGCTTGTACATAGGCTTATCGGTCATTTCGACATCATCCAGAAAGATGTGGCCTGCATCCGGGCGAACCATACCGACAATCATGTAGAAAGTCGTCGTCTTACCGGCGCCATTCGGTCCCAAGAGCCCGACGATTTCACCTTGGGAAACGCTGATGGAGACATCGCTTACCACTTGACGATGCCCATAAATCTTGCGCAATTTATCCGTGCGTATCGTACTGACAAGATTTTTCACGGTTTTTCCTCCATCTTTTTCTTAAGTTCCTTCTCTCTTCTCTTCTGGAAAAGTCTACCTTGATTTTTCACGATAGAACCAAAGGCGTCTTTATTCTTTTCAAAATTCGGTTTCTTAGTCTTTGCCGTAGAATCCGCTATCGCAGCTAACGAATCCAATTTACGCTTTCGATCCTTTTCCAGATCCACAAAACGCCCACTCGCATGGGCCGATCCACCCCGCAACTTAAGCGACTTCACAGCATTCTTTTGCGCATCGAATAAAATATGAATTGTATCGCCTGCGGCTTCGTTCTTCCCAGAAACAGTCCTGTCCTTCTTGACAAAGAAATAAGTGCTCTGAGCCTTCCCCGAAACAACAGCATAGTCCATTTTTCCCTTGTTGAAGAACAAATCCAAACGATTGCCGTCCATCAAGTTTCTGTAATCCTCAAGATCTGTTTCGTAGAAAAAGCCCTTGGCATTGAGGTTCACGTAGAGCCGCTCGATTTTTCCATTGACAAACTCGCAGAAAAGTGTATCGCCAAAAGCTTCTGTTACGTTGCCAGGAGCGTTTCCCTTGGGGTCTTCCTTCTGCACTCCATGCGCATTCCGAATCACAAGTGCGGACTTCAGCATTTTTTCCTTTTCATCCAGAACAAGGAAAATGGAATCGCCAGTCAAGTGATAATTTTTCATGACACAAGTCGGGTGCCCCTTCAGCGAGAGCCAACTGTTCTTGCGGTCAAAGTAACCGGTATCGCAAGAGACGACCAGATCCTTCTGCGTAAGCTTCACATCCTGGAACGCCTCGGCAAAGGAGGACTTCTTGTTGTAAATGATGGAATTCGCTTCTATTGTCACAGTATCCAAAAGGCCATCCTTGCGTTTCTCGAACTGGAAAAGTTTCGGATGGTTCGGCATAGCGAGGATTTCCTGTTCGCGATCATACATCAGAAAATCCCCGCGAAAGAGGTAACTGTTCGAGGAATCGCCAGCGCTTACATCGCCTGAAGCCGTCGCGATAGACTGTTTCTTCTGATAAACGCCCTGGTTTGCCTGAATGTATCCTGACGGGTGCGTAAAAAAGAAACCTCCATCGCATTGGACAATTTCTGAATTTTTGCTCCACGTAGCCTGCTGCGTGCGGAACTGGACGCTGTCATGAGTGAAATGGACTTTTCCCTGCAAAAGGAGTGTTCCCTGCTTGCGGGCCACATCCAAGTTATCGGCATGTCTCATGACAAGCGGTGCCGAATACGCAAACGAAAGTTTCGTTGAACAAAGCAGCACGAAAAACAAAACAGCCAAGGATAGAACAAGCGAATTACATCTACACATATTTCACCTATTTTTCATCCTTGAACATATCCTGACCGGCCTTGCCAAACTTTTTCCAGAAACCCGTATGCTTGGAGCGACTGCCATGCGAAGCTTCCAAGGCCGCGGAATCCACGACCCCAGGAACATTTTCTTTCGAAGTTTTTTCATCAGGTTTCTGTGGGGCAGATTTCGACAAATCGCTCTTTTGCGCAGCATTCACCGAAGCCGCAGCCGCACCAGCAGCAACAGACGCGGGAGCTTTGGCAGGAACATTCGCCGCAGAATTCGCTACAGCATTCGCAGCCGATTGCGCTTGAGATTTCACCGAGACTGGAACCTGGGATTTTGCTACAGCCGACGAAGACACGGCAGATTTGACTGTTCCCTTTGCAGCAGAGGAAGACATTCCAGATGCAGATGATACGATAGAACTGGAACTGCCACCATCAAAGACCTCAGCCTGCTTCTTGTCCTCTTCCTTGAAACGCTTTGCCGCGTCCTGGAAAATGCCTGTCACGTTCGAAAGGATTTTCCAGTTTTCCATTTTGGCATCGCTTTCGAAGCCCTTCCCCTGCAACACATCGCCATCCTCGGAAACAACACGGACATAGCTGTCGGTCTTCACCAAATTATCCGCCTTGTTCCACAACAATGAATCCGCACGAACCGAAGCGCCCTTCGGCGTCAGGGCATACACATGTCCAAACGCGTAGACATACGTGAACTTCATATCCAAACGTCCGGAGTCTGCACGCAAGAACGCGACTCTTGCCCCTACAGAATCATAGATATCGACAAGTACAGGACGGGCAATGACAATTTCCTTGTCGGCCCAGCGTTCCAGGTACGCAGTCTTCAACTTCCAGCCCAGGACATTCTTGTCGTAGCTGTCCAAAAGAGTCGTATCGACAAAAAGCATTTGGGGACGTTCCCGCTGAATCCACGGTTTTTCCTCTTCGATTTCTTCACAAGATGAGACAAGGCCTGCCAAAGCGATTAAAAAAGAGACAACCAGAAGTCGCATTCCACCTCTACGGAATCCGTCTTTCAGTCGATATTCAACTATTTTCTTCAATTTTCGCGACATCAGCCCAACTTTAGAAAAACATCTGCACACTTTTTTAGTTACAAAAAGCAAAGCCTCCATAAACTACAATATTCTATAGCAAAAAACATGCCACAATTAAAAACAAGCTCCATTTCATCCTAATTTTGCAATTTTGATTCAATTTTGCCCACTTTAACAGTCAAAATCATGCGAAGATTTTCAATTTAAAGAAATTCCAGGCGTAAGGACTTTCAAAATTCATCAGCAAGACTGTACAAAGACAGAGTCTAAAACAACTTCCCTTGTCAGCAACATTCTGTTCAAATTCATTTTACGTTTCGCGTTCTTTTAGAACGAATTAAAAATACTAAATTTATACGTATGAAAACAAAATTCCTCTTTGCTCTTTCCATTTTCCTTTGTTCAACAGCGGCTTTGGCCGATTGGAATGGTTCCGACACTAAAGAACCGTCAACCACCAAAATAGACAACAAAACTTACTACCAAATCAGTTCCGCCGAGGAGCTAGCCTGGTTCTCAAGGGAAGTCGCTCGAGGAAGCGATAGCATCAATGCCATTCTGACAGCGGACTTTTCCGTTTCATCCAAGAGCATCTGGTCCCCTATCGGCGGAAGCGACAAGACGCCATTTTCAGGAAAATTCAACGGTGACGGTCACACAATTTCCAATCTCTATTTCCCAGACGAATTCAACAATGCCTATGTCGGATTGTTTGGAAAGATAGGAAGCAAAGGCGCCGTCAGAAACCTGACTATCAAATCCGTGAACTTCACTAGCGTAGGCGAAGTTCACTATGCAGGCGGCATTGCAGGCTATAACGATGGAGTCATCGAGAATTGTACAGTCGAAGGAGTCGTAAAGTCGATATCCTCCTCAAATGAAAAAGCAGAATCCATGGCCAGCTACGCAGGCGGAATCACAGGTTACAATTCCGGTTCCATCTCCAATGTTTCAAACTTGGCGACAGCATCAGCGACAACAAGTATTCCCGGCAAAGAAGGCAGTTCCGACGCATTTGTAGGTGGAATCGCCGGCATGAACAAGGGAAGCATATTCTATTCAAAAAATGGAGCCAAGACGCTTTCGGCTAGTGCCCCTTATGGAGTCGGATTCGCAGGAGGACTCGTAGGATTTAACGAGGGAATCATCAAAAGTTCATTTTCCTACTCAGAAAAAATCGAAGGAATGCTTGCCGGTGGAATCGTAGGCGCATTAAGTGATGGAGCTCTCGTAGGTTGCATGTACAACTCGTCTTTCTTCGACGAAAACCTCGACGTTTTCGGGGCTAGTAATGGCGGACAAGATGTCGAAAACGGGAAACGTTCCACTGCAAATATGCAGACTCCGGAATTCGTCTGGATAATGAATACAGTCCACAACACAGAAGGCAATGCCGATGTCTGGAGATACAAGGCTAGCAACTATCCAGTATTCAGCCAGGACAGCAAATCGTCCAGCGTTTTCGCAGTGACATTCAACATTCAAGGGGCGCTAGTCACAACATTCACTAAAACAGACGGAACCGCAGAAATTCCGGATGTTCCTGCTCCCGAAGGAAAAGTACTTGACGCATGGTACGGAGATAAACTAGGCAAAGTTGACAGCAAGACAAAAATCACCAAGGATGACACGCTTACCGCCAAATACATAACACCGGGCGTTTCCTCTTCCAGCGCCGTTCCTGAAAAAAAATCCTCTTCTTCAAGTGCCAAGAGTTCCTCCAGCGTCGCAAGCAGCACCAGCAAGCCAGCTTCTAGCTCAAGCGTCACAAGCAGCTCTTCGAACAAAACAACCTCCAGCTCTAGCAAGAAAGACGACGCCAAGTCATCCAGCAGCAAAACAACAGTTCTTGCGGAGAACATTTCGCAACAACTGCACATCAGCGTCGGCGAACGAATGCTGCAAATTGCAGGCGCACCAGTCAACGTCCCCTACATGATTGCCGATATGCAAGGTCGTCGCATCCAATCTGGCAGAGTAACGCTTTCGGAATTCACAATTCCAATGCAGCATACAGGAACCTTTATCATTCGCATAGGCTCTCAGTCAAAGACATTCCGCATCCGCTAAGACGCATGTAGAATTTCTTTTTCAGCTAAGCAAATCGCAAAAAGACCGTTTCCAGTCCATCACTCGAAACGGTCTTTTTTTGCCGCTATAAGCAAAGATGGCGGGACACGTCCCGCCATCTTCAGTTTCTTTCGCTATTCAAAAAGTGAACAGGAAACTCTAAAACTAGCCTTCGCGACCAAGCATGAAAGCCTTCTTGTTCCCTTCGTGGAACTTTTCGGCAAACAGCTTGTTGAGGGCCACTTCCCACTGTTCAACGGAGAAGTCGAAGTGCTTGCTGAGTTTACCCAGCATGGCAACATTCAAGGCCTTCACGTTTTCAAGTTTCGTCACATCGATGTCTGCAGGAGTCAGGAGCACGCCGCCCTGCTTGAGGAAGGCTTCGTTCACCACGACCTGCGTTTCATCCAGGACAACCAGGTAATCAGCTTCACCGCACGGAATCATCGGGCTCTGCACGTCTTCGCCCTTGGCAAAGCGCACATCGCTGGCGACAGAACCGCCACGCTGGCTCATGCCATGGACTTCGGCCTTCTTCACATCGAAGCCCTGTTCAAAAACAAGTTCCGCCATCACGTCGCTGGCCTTTAAAACACCGGCTCCGCCGAGGCCTGCAAATTTAACGTTTACTACGCTCATAATTATTCAACCTCTCGTTAATTGTTTCCGTTTTTCTTGGCTGCGGCTTCTGCTTCGGCCAAAGCCTTTTCTGCCTTTTCCTTGTTGGCCTTGTCCCAGGCGAGAATGCTCTTGAGGGCAAGGATGCAGGGGCTCTTCGCGACGATCAAGGTGAGTTCATCCTTTTCGAGGGCTTCCTTCACCAGGCGCTTGAATTCTTCCGGTTCCTTCACCTGGTTCACTTCGAACACGTTCTCGAAGCCAGCCATCTTGGCGACTTCCTTGTAGTCGATCTTGTAGGCCGGGGAGTGGTCCAGATGGCGGCCCGTACCCGGGTGTTCCTGCTGGCCGGTCATGGCGGTGATGCTGTTGTCGAGCACAATCACGACGTGGCCCGTTTCCGGACGGTTGTAGCCCGCCTGCACGAGGCCTGTGATGCCGCTGTGGACGAACGTGGAGTCACCGATGACGGAGACAACGCGCTTTGCCTGTTCGCGCGGGAGCACGTTACGGAGGCCAATGCCCATACCGATAGCGGCACCCATGTCAATCATGTAGTCCATGGCAGAAATCGGCGGAAGGGCGGCCAAGGTGTAGCAGCCGATGTCGCCAGACACAATGCAGTCGAGTTCCTTCAACACGGCAAAGGAACTGCGGTGCGGGCAGGCCGGGCAGAGCATAGGCGGCTTTCCCTTCACGGGGACCGGATCCGGATTCTTGTCGCCAGCGATAATGCGGCGCACGCGGTTCACGTCGAGTTCGCCAAAGCGGAAAATCGGGTCGAACTTGCTTTCGACCTGGATGCCCGCGGCGCGGATATTTTCGGCAAGCCACGGGTCGTTCTCTTCAATGACCAGGAGGCGCTTGCCTTCGAACTTCTGGGCGAAATCCTTGATGAGCTGCATCGGAAGCGGGTATGTCATGCCGAGCTTGAGGATGCTTGCTTCCGGGGCGGCTTCGCGAACGTGGTGGTAGCTGATGCCGCTCGTGATAATGCCCATATCCAAACTCCGCATTTCCACCTTGTTCGGGCCTTCGGCCACGTTCCAGGCTTCCATTTCGTCCATCTTGGCGCGGAGACGGCGGCCTGCCGGCTTAGAGAAGCCAGGCACCATCACGTGCTGGGCGATATTGCGTTCAAAGTTCGGCACCATCGGAGTAAGAGGCTCCTTCGGGACGACGATGGACTTGGAATGGTCCACGCGGGTCGTCATGCGGAGGATGACGGGAATCTTGAACTTTTCGCTCGTCTGCATGGCGATGCGGAAAAAGTCGTAGGCTTCCTGGGAATTGGAGGGTTCGAACATCGGGCACAC
The DNA here is from genome assembly GCA_045617325.1 of Fibrobacter sp. GTDB lineage: Bacteria > Fibrobacterota > Fibrobacteria > Fibrobacterales > Fibrobacteraceae > Fibrobacter. Next base: position 21,301 of record JAZLIJ010000004.1, on the reverse strand, counting down.
GGCAGCCTTCGCGTGGTTACGCGTATCCTGTTCGTTCTGGGAACTTGCCTGGCCCGGGTCGTCGGCGACAATCCACACCATGCCACCGTCAACGCCGGTGTAGGTCGCGGTGTAGAGCACGTCGCTTGCCACGTTAAGGCCCACCATCTTCATGGTCACAACGCTACGGGCATGGCCAAAGGCGGCACCGAGGGCGGTTTCAGCGGCGACCTTTTCGTTCGGGGCCCACTGGGCGTACCCGCCGAGGTCAGAATAGTCTTCCAAGATTTCGGTGGAGGGGGTTCCCGGGTAACCACAGGCGAGCTGCACATTGCAGTGGCGCATGGAAAGGGAAATAGCCTCGTTGCCGGAAATCAGCATCTTTTTCGCATTGGGGTCAAAAGCTGGCATAACGTTCCTTTTCAATTAAAAATTATACGGCGGTAAATGTAGTAAATAGACGAGAGAACGGCGCTACGCGCCTACAGACGAGAGAAGGGATTAGGGGATAGGAGCTAGGATTTAGGGGCTAGGGATTGCTGCGGGAGATACGGCGAATATTTCGCTTGTGAATCTAGCGTTTCTTCCGCAGTTCACCTTTGCAATCCTGCTTACCAACTACTGCTTACCGTCTACTAATTCAGACGGGAGAAGGGATGTTAGGTTAGAGGAAGCGGACATAGCCTCCTTTAGGGGAGGGACGTGTCACCCCAAAAGTCATTTTTTGAAAAAAATGTCACCAAACCGTCTTTTTTCTAATTTAGCGACATTATTTACAAATAAATTAATCTGATTTTTTGTCTTTTTGAATCATTTTCTTAACTTTGGAAACAATATTGACCCAAAAACACCCGACTTTTCAACTCATCCTTCCGTTTCACCCGCTTTCACTACATACAAAATAACATACATGTCACTAAATTGCTATTTTTCTGATTTAGTGACACTAAAACCCCAAAAATTTGAATTTCCTACCAAATTTTCGCGTCCGCTTTCAACGACTTTACACATCCCCGATGGAGCGTTTTTCCCGTTAACGCCTACTCCGATTTTTAACAATTTCTTCGGAAAATCGTCCTCGGCTTCATCACGGGAAAAGTAACGCCCCGCAGCCTTTACTTCACAATCACCTTTTTGCCTTTATTGTAGTAAGAGCCTTTCTGCGTAGGCTTCTTGTTTTCCAATCGGCGTCCCTTCAAATCAAAATAACGGTCGCCTGCAGCCTTGAGCTCGCCCGTACGCGTGTTGAAGGAACCAATAACAGTCGTCTCTTCAGGAGTCTTCCCGACGATAACGACATTAATGATTTCCGGGAGACTAGCCGCGACAGGGACACGTGCGGAATTCGGAGCAGAGCGAACCGGAGTCGGTTTCTTGTATTCCAAATACGCGCGCATCGGATAAATATAGGCATTTTCGCCAATCTTCTTGAACTTGCCTATTTCCGATTCTTTGTTGCCGTTTGCACCAACAAAGCCATACGTTGAGCCAAGCCCCTCATCACCTTCATCCCACCTCTTGAACTTGTAGGTACCGAAAACGGTCCAACCGTAGCCTTCACCGGTGAGTTTCACCTTGTAATCGTCGGTTTTCGAATCATACACACCGCCGTCTTTCGTATTGAACGTGCCGCCCTTGCTGAACACGAGTTCGGTAGCGCCTGCGGCCTGCACCAGGTACGGAGTGTTCGCCTCCAGGCTCCTCTGCCCAACAGGCTCCACATGTACACCCTCGTTATCGTACTTTGTAAACACGAAGAAATTCACGCCTTTGATGGTGTCCGCATCCGTTTTAATAATCGGCGTAAACGGAAACATGATGGTGGAGAAACCGTTGCTCACGACCATGTTCGGGAAACAGCGCTTGAATGTCACTTTTTCCACTTGGACTCCCACAGGGATTTTCATTTCCAATTCGGAAGCGCCATCAATTGCAGCGGAATCCTTCCCCGCAGCATCCTTTGCGATGACAACCGATCCGAATCTCAGCACACCCGAAAGCGTCGGAGCGGCATCGTTATCGGATGCCTGGCCCACGTTCTGCCCCCACACGGAGCCATTGATACAATTCTCGGTGCAGCCGGATTCTTGGTAGCCACGCAACAGGAGGGCGACCGAACCATTGGCGAATTCTGTAACGGACTTGGGTTTAGCACCAGTATAACCATTACCAGAGCCTTCAAGATAAAAGACACTATCAATCAGCAAACCGAAAGAGCTGTTACCACCAAATATAGCATTGCCCATTTTCTTATTCACAGAGCCAACATTGTACGAATTATGGATGGTCAATTCGGCGTACAATGACGAGGCCCCACCGACAATGCCACCGACATACGCGGTTCCAAACGCGTTGTTTGTATTGCACGACACTTCGCCAGCATTGTACGAATTAGCGATAGTCAAGGACGACGTTGCAGCGACGGATCCAGATTGACCCCCGACAATGCCACCAACATAATTTTTTCCGCTTACAAAGCCCGTGTTGTAAGAATCACTGATAGTCAAAGATTTACTTGCACTCCCGACAATGCCACCGACATAATTTTTCCCACTGAAGTACGAGTCCAGCAAGCCAACGCCATCAATAACAACATTCACCCCCTGCACGCTACCGAACAAGCCAATATAATCTTCATTAGAATTATTGAAATAGAGCCCGCTGATGGTATGCCCTTGACCATGGAACGTTCCCTTGAACGAATTACTAGATATTCCAATCGGAGTCCACGGAATAAAGTTGCGGCCATCACCATTAAGAGCGCCGTCCTTCAGCACATGATCATTCACCTTGATGTCATCTGTAAGCCTGCCGCACGCATTCGTCTCGCCCGTATTCACAAGTGCAGCAAAAGAGTAAAGCTGATCCGCATTCGCAATTTCGTAGCAACCATCGGCTAAAGGCGGATTCATTGACCACCGAGCATAAAAATGCTGTTCTCCCGTTGTACCGCTAGGAATCTTTGTCACGGCAGTGCACGCCTCTTTAGACGTCCCGTTTGCGCAGGCTTCATTTGCAAACCAACCCGTGAACGTATACCCCTTTCGCTTGGGCGTAAGTAAATCGGACTTTTCATCATTATAGACGGAATCAATTACGTTGTCGTCAAACGTATGCAAGACCAACGGATAACCAATAACTCCCGATAAAGTCGGGTGATCATCTCGCCCAATAGCTTGGCCCCAGATATAGGACTCATTAGAATCACAAAGTGACTTAGTTCTTTCATTATCACAGAAATCACGCAGCACTTTTGCAACCGTACCATCGGCAAAATCTTCAATGGATACACGACTAGGCTCACGATATACTATATAATTGCCTTTCCAAGAACCAGAAGAAACAAATCGTGCATCATAAACAGCAACATTAACGAACTCTCCTTCATCAAAATAGATGAATGAACTCCCGACACCTCCCATGCTGTACGAATTGGCGATAGAAATTTTTTCACCCCTCCCGACAAAGAATCTTACGGGCCAACCTCCTCCCTTCAAAACACCTGTATTGTACGAATTGAATACGTTCAGGGAATCATTAGCGTACCCAACAAGGCCACCGACAGAATAGACATCCCTACCGCCCACGTAGCCTTCGTTGTACGAACTTCTGATAATCAATAAACCATCGTTTTTACCAACAAGACCTCCAATATCCTCGCATTCATTACGACGACCTTGGTCAACAACCTCGCTCGATACTGTCACCATGCCTGTGTTGTACGAGCCGCGGACAACAGTTGTCCCACTCGATTCAACTTTCCCGACTAGGCCACCTACATCATAGCAGCTCCCCTCCCCATTTAATCCGGTCACTGCGCCAACGTTGTACGAATTGATGACTTCCAAATCATTATCGTCTCCATTGCCCCCCAAACTCCCAACAAGGCCACCAACAATCTCTGTTCCAGACACTGCGCCCATGTTGTACGAACCGCTGACAACAGATTCTCCACCATACCCGGCAAGGCCACCTATATACCAATATCCGCTCACGGCACCCCTGTTGTACGAATTGGTGATGGTCAGGCTATACCATGAATTCCCAACAAGGCCACCAACTTCCTTTGTTCCAGACACTGCGCCCATGTTGTACGAATTGGTGATGGTCAGATTCTCTGCGGCTCCAACGAGTCCACCGACATCACCATTCCCATTGAAATATGAATCCAATAAGCCAACGCTATCAACAAAAGTGACAACAGAGTATCCTCCAGCAGCGCCAATCAAACCGATACAACTTTTAGTAGGATCATTGAAATACAGTCCACTGATGGTGTGCCCCTGACCATGGAACTCGCCACGGAATAATATTTCATCATGTGTTTCACCATCACTACACAATCCAATCGGAGTCCACGGAATAAAGTTGCTGCCGCCATTCAAGTTTCCATCGGCATCGAGCACGGACTCACCTTCGCCGCAGGCGTTCACGCAGATGTCTGCAGTGAGCTTGCCGCAAACGTAATTGCCGTCACCCTCGTTCACCATTTTTGCGAAACCGTACAGTTCCGCGGCGGTGCCAATCTTATAGCAGTTGTCAGCGGCATCCTGTTGCGGTATAACAGGCGTAATCGTCGGAGCACTGTTTGCAGCAAACGAGAAAAGCGGCAACACGGCAACTCCAAACAGCATTGATATTAAACTACGGCATCTCATATAACACGCTCCATTGAAAATGGGTTTACACCAAAAATAGAAAAAATCAAATTGACCTCAAGTAAAAAAAGGCCCGAATCCCACGTATTTCATAAATGTTCCAATGCCGAAACATAATCGGATGAGGGATCGCCCTTGATGTGAAAATTGACGCAGAACTTTTTATCAAGCCGACTTCATTGCGAAATTTAGGTATTAAAAAAACGCACGGACATAAATCCGTGCGCACGATTCCATACAAATTCCGCTATACAGACTTTCTAGCGGCAAGTTCTTCCTCAAGTTTTTTGTTGCAGCCGTTCTGAACATCGCAAATATTCTTGAGATTTTCAATTTCGGCAGTCTGTTTCGCCACCTGCTCCTTGAGGTCTTCGCACTTTGCGGCAAAAGACTGTTCGGATTCAATACGCGAATTGAGTTCCTTGCGCAAGCTTTCCACGGAACCGCGAAGCGTCTCCACAGCGTCTTCCGCTTCTTTCAAGGCCGGATTTTCAGCACCTTCGCAAGAGCCTTCGGCACAAAAGAACTTCTTTGCAATAGCGAATGCAGCAGCGGCACCCACAGCGGCACCAATAACAAAACTTTCAGTTTTCATTTCTATCTCCTTGTTCAAGCGGCAACGCGCCACCTTCTTTTTCTCCTAATATCGCAAATCCCACATCAAAAGTCAAGGGGATTTTTCGCCAAAGAAGGAGAAAATCTACAAAAAAAGATTAATACACCCCTCAAATTTTTAATTCCGCCCGCCTGATTTAAAATAAAGTAATTTCATTTTAAATAGAACTACACCACAAAGGACTCATCCTAATTGGATTTAATATTTATTTCAGGTTCAAAATCCACTCCTAGCCCAAAAGTCACTCTTTCACAGCCATCCCACCAGCGTCATTATCAAAATTGTAAGCATATATTATATATTTGGTAACATGGTACATCCACTTTACTTTATAACCGCCTTCGTTTGCGCCCTTGTGCTGCTCATTTTCAAAAATCAGCCCAAAGCCACTTTTGACACCAAGGACAAAAGCAATCGCGCCTACCTTTTGCTATCGACAGCCGCAGTTATCTTTTGCATTCACGATGGATTTTGGGGAATACTCGCCGGTGGAGGATTTTCGAACGATACGCTACTGTTCGTCTCCTCGACCATTTTTCACACTTTTTCAGCAATCATGGCATTCCTTTGGCTGTGTTTTGTTCTTGACTTCTTGGGCATCCACTCCAAAAAGCGTCATTTTCTTCAATTCATAGCAGCTACATTTACACTCGTACAATTTGTTCTACTTATTGTAAATATTTTCAGCCACAATCTATTTTTTGTCAACGACTTCGGGGAATACCAATGCACCCCCCTAAGAGAAAGCATTTTCTACAGCCAGTTCACTATATATGTTGCCATAGCGCTCCTCTCGGGCATCCATATTTTTCGCAAAAAGAACAAAGAAGAAAGATTTCTGCATACAGCGGTTCTCCTATTCGTTTTTGCTCCCATCATTTGTGGCATATTCCAGATGCAGTTCCCCACAGCTCCCTACAATTCCATTGGCTACATGCTTGGCTGCTGCATCATCTACGAATTCGTAATCTCGCGCATCAACAGCGAACGAAAGCTTTCCTTAAGAACAGCGATTATCGCAAGCCTTGCCGCAGACTACGACATTGTCTGCTACATCAACTCCTTTAGCAACTCGGCCATTTTCTTCCACGTTAGCGACGAACTGCGACCTTACTACAAGCGCATTGACACAACACTCCCCTCCCTGGAAAAATTAAGACTGTTTTTAAAATCAATTACTCATCCCGATGACTACGACCACCTTGCAAACGACATTCGAAAAGACATCGCCTTGCAGCATTTGGCAGAAAACCCATCTTACACAGTGCACTTCCGCGCTCAAATCGAAGGTCAAGTATTCTTCTATCAAATAAAAATGGTTACCGACAAGAACAACAAGCAAAGTATCGTTCTCGGAGTACGCAACATTGATTTCGAAACACGCAGAGACTTGGAAAATATACAGCTCAAAAAAGACTTACAGACAACGACACTTATTGCAAACCGAGACGCACTTACAGGAGTTGGCAGCGTCACGGCCTTCCGCAAGATGATGGACGAGCTGGATTCAGAAATTGAAAAGGGAGTCGCCCCTCATTTTGCAATCATTGAATGCGACTTGAACGACTTGAAACGAAAGAACGATACCTTCGGTCACGATGCCGGCAACCTCTATATCAAGAACAGTTGCAAAGTATTCTGCAATACATTCAAGCACAGCCCCGTTTTTAGAATTGGCGGAGATGAATTTGCCATACTGCTGCAAGACGAGGACCTTTTGAACAAGGACGAGCTGTTCAAGGCTTTGAGAATCGCAGGAACACAGGATTCATCTACATCGTTCGCTTCGGGAATAGCCGAATACGACAGTGGAGCAGACCGCAACTCCGGAGACGTTCTCAAGCGAGCAGACACGCTCATGTACGCAAACAAGAAATTCATCAAGAGCAAAAATAAAGGCCTAGAAAATGATTAATCAGACAATGCAAATTCTCAACACAATAGCAGCTCTTTTCGACAACCTAGCCTTTGTATTCATAGTCAATCCAAACACCGATGAATACAAATTCAGTTCGTATAACGAAAACCTCCGTAACGCATTCATAGAGAGTACAACTTTTTGCGGAAACTTTTTCACCGATTTCATACATATTCTTGAAAACCATATCAACAGTGACAAAGCAAAAGTCCTTGAATTTTTCAGCAAGACAAACATTCTGAACACACTCCAAAAACAAAAAAACGCATCCATTCAATTTCATTTTTCGTTAAATGAAATCAAATTTCAGCTAGAAACCAAGATTTTCAAGGTAGCCGATAACAATGGAGACGAGAAAATCATCGTTGGCATCATCCTTGTTTCAAGTGAAAAGAATAAAGAACAGGAACAGCAAAAATATTTCAAAATCAGCAAAGCCGTCGCAAACAATTATACAGACATTTATTACGTCAACATCAGCGAAAATACAATCCAGACCTACGCTAAGAACGGGAAACTTTTCGACCAGCATTCAGTAATCGAATCGGAACAAAAATTCAACGAGTTTTTCGACACCTTCATAAAAATGTACGTGCATCCAGAAGACCAGGACCGCATGGTCAAGACAATTGGGCAACTCAGTCCATTACTGATTCACAAAAAAAACATATCTACATTTTTCAGGAGGTCGTACGACAATCAATTCTTTTACACAGAAATGAATTGTATCAAGATGGAAGAAGGTGACGACATTCCTAACGAAATTACACTTTGCTTTTCCCAAAAGGAAAGCTCCTTCAACCAAGAAAAACAAAATTCAATATTCAACGATCAGAAGATAAACAACCTAAAAGAAATATTCTTAAAGCAGCAAAAGCTATTATCGCAAAATCAGAAAATCATAGCGACACTCGCCTCTGAATACAACTCAGTATTCCACATCAGTACCTCCGACATGAAGGTTTTCCCTTACATCGTAGATGCCTCCCTCAGAAAGCGGAGTAAGGATTTCCCTATCGGGAACGCCACCATGGACAAAGTATTCAGCTGGTTCGTAGACACATTTATCAATCAATCGGACAGGGAAAACATTTTAAAGGAAGGTTCCTTTAACGCCATTCTGAAAAAACTGGAGCACAAAAAAAGCTGCGAACAAATTTTCCGTATGAACACGGAAGCGGGACCGGAATTTCGCAAGATGAAATTCATCAAGGCCGACGATATAGACTGTCCGCCAACATCAATCACATTCGCCCTGTCAAACCACGATGATGAAATTATCGCACAATTCGTAAACACCCGAATTCTTGGAGAATACGCTTCCATTTACTACGGTGACTTGGAAAAGAACCTCATCAGGACTGTAAAGCAATCGACGTCCATGGAAATCGGAAAATTTCCATCGGCACCGTACGACAAGATGATGTACGCCTTCGCACAGACCATTTCCCAAAAATACCGTGAACAGTGGGAATCCCTTTCCGATGTAAAGAACGTTTATGAATTTCTTGGCAACGAAGACTTCCGCGAACTCGTTTACGAGGTTCCAGAATTGACCCGTCCGTGGAGACGAAGCGAGTGGCAAGTCGTAGAACGCAAGAACGGACGTCCAAGCATCATCATCGTATACTTCCGCGGCATCGACAATACGACAGCAGAAAAAATTGAACTCGACACGAAAATTGCAAGCCAGAAAAAAGCATTGGAAACACAGCAAGGTCTACTCGAAATCGCCCTTGCCAAGGCGGAATCCGCAAACAAGGCCAAAACGAACTTTTTGGCAAACATGAGCCACGACATCAGAACACCGATGAACGCCATCATGGGATTCAACGACCTCGCTCTAAGCCATATAGACAACAAAGAAAAAGTACGCAACTACCTTACAAAAAGTTCCATTTCCAGCAACCACCTGCTCTCGCTTATCAACAACATTCTAGACATGAACCGTATCGAAAGCGGCAAAATTCAGCTGGATAAGTCGCCCTGCAACTTGCGCACTCTCGTAGAAGAAATCAACAACATCATTCAAGACCAGGCAAAAACACGGGGCATCGCATTCAGCGTCAACATGGAGAATTTTACCAACAGGAACGTCATCTGCGACAAGCTCCGCCTCAATCAAGTTCTTCTCAACCTTATCGGAAATTCGCTAAAATTCACTCCATCCGGCGGATTCATCCAACTGAGAATCAACCAAAAGAAGTCCGGCGACAATTTCGGTGCTTACGAATTCCGAGTCAAGGACAACGGCGTCGGCATGAGCAAGGAATTTGTAGAGAAAATTTTTGAGCCATTCGAAAGGGAATACGATTCGACAACTTCCGGAATCCTCGGAACAGGTCTTGGAATGTCCATCACCAAGAGCATTATCGACCTGATGGGCGGAACCATCGAGGTAAACACGGGAAAGGGCAAGGGAACCGAGTTCATCATCAACCTCACACTGCCGCTAGCAACCGACCTGAGAATTACAGACGAAGAAGCGGAGCTGTTCCCCTTCAAGGAAACAAAGTCCCTCGCCGGCAAAAAAATACTGCTTGTAGAAGACAACCTGATGAATCGAGAAATTGCTCAGGACATTCTCGAAGAAATCGGTTTAATCATCGAGCATGCAGAAAACGGCGCCGTCGCCGTGGAGAAAGTCAAGGAGAAACGCTACGACATCATTCTGATGGACGTGCAGATGCCGGTCATGGATGGCTATGAAGCTACAAGACAAATCAAGTCACTAGGCGGTGACATTGCCAGAATTCCAATCATCGCGATGACGGCGAACGCCTTTGTAGAAGACCAGAAGAGGGCCTTTGAAGCAGGCATGAGCGGACATATTCCGAAGCCTATAAAAATCGACTGTATCGTTTCGACATTGAACCAGTTCTTTTAGACATTAGACTGATGCAAAGATGCAGTTTTTACTGGCAAAATCGTCTATTTTTTCTGGTAAAAATCGCCATAAATCACATCATCTCAAAGTATTTTTTTGTAATTCCGCCAAAAATTGACAATATAGTTAAAAAAACTACATTTATCTTTAAAAATTTTAGAGGTGTGTATGCGGTTTTTCGTTGTATCCTGTTTAACTTTGGCCATGGGCATTTCCTTATCCTCATGCGATTCCGACGATTCCGTTTCAAGCGTCAATGACAATCCGGGAATATCCGTAGACGTATCCAGCGATACAGCGGCATCCTCGTCTTCCACCCATATAACAACATCAAGCGAAAGCAACAAAAAAACGGCAAGCAGCAATTCCGCAGTTTCCAGCGACTCAAAGACTCCGGCAAGCTCCGGAACGCCAGCCAGCAGTGAAAACGTAACCAGCAGTGCCACGGCAAAGTCCAGCGAAAGCACACAATCCTCCAACAGCGTCTCTCCTGCAAGCAGCGCTACTGTAACATCGTCATCAGCAACAACATCCAGCGACTCCGCTAAATCCTCCAGCAGCGTAGCCCCGGCAAGTAGCGCCACCCCGACATCCTCCGAGGCAAAAGTAGAACTTCCCACATTTACCGACGCCCGCGACGGAAACGTCTACAAGTACGTGACCATCGGAACCCAAGTCTGGATGGCCGAGAACCTGCGCTACAAGCCGATGGCGACCACAGTGGAATATCCCCGCGGAAACGCCTCCCTCGTGAACAAGTACGGCTACTTCTACACCTTCAGCGAATCCGTCGAGCCCAACCTCCCGAAGCACCCGTTCCAGGGCGCATGCCCAAGCGGCTGGTACGTTCCGACGGCCATGGACTTCACCATTCTCCAGAATTACATCGGCGGGAAGGAAGCCGGCTACAAGCTGAAAAGCAAGACCGACTGGGATGACGACAGCAATACGGACGAATACAACTTCAACGCCCTCAATACCAACAGCCTTACGACAAACCCGCATACAGCATTCCTCACGGCATCGTATGCAGGCAATACTTCCGGAGCCCGCTACGCGTGGCTGGAGTCAAACCAAAAGTTCACCCTTATGCAATCGTCTCGAGACATGCTCGCTTCCATCCGCTGCATCCAGGAATCCGTCGCGGACACGGCAGCGTACGAAGTGCTTTCTTCCAGTTCCGCGAAGAGTTCCAGCAGTGCGAAGAGCAGTTCCAGTGCAAAAAGCAGTTCCAGCGTAAAGAGCAGCAGTTCCGTGGCCCTCAACAAGAAATTCGACGTGGGCCCGCTACAATGGCTAGAGGACACCCGCGACGGCAAGCGGTACCAATACGTGTATATCGAGAAAATCAAAAAAAGCTGGATGGTCGAGAACCTGAACTACCTTGACGCCCTCGGACACCTGAAGGACGGCGTCAACACCTGGTGCTATGACGACGATCCGGAAAATTGCGAAAAATACGGCCGCCTGTACACTTGGGGCGCCGCCATGGATTCCGTCCTCTGCGTAGGCAACGCCTACAACGAAGAGAAGGAATGCGGCTACGGCAAGACCTGCTTTTGCTCCGTAAGCAAGCACCATCCGATCGACACGGAAATCGACGAACCCTGGGAAGGTATTTGCCCCAAGGGTTGGCACCTGCCTTCTTTTGACGACTGGAAAGAACTGTTCTGGGCCATCTCCGACGACGAACAACAAAGCCTCGTATTCACGAACGTAGCATACTACCTGAAATCCACGACCGACTGGGAAAGCTATTTCGAGAACGGTGTAGACTACTACAAGTTCAACGTTCTCCCGGCAGGTTATGCAGACGCGAACCCGGATAATTCAAATGTTACATTCAGTAGCATGCACCAGGTCGCTAAATTCTGGACTTCTACAGAAAGTTCTGTATACAAAGCATATTTAGCAAGTTTCTGGCAAGGAGGCCAACCGGACCTGAATTACACACCGAAGTACTTAGGCTTCAGCGTCCGCTGCATACGATAGACTCCCAATCAGCAGTGTCCTTCAAGGACTCGAGACTTGCATATAAACGACACACCGGCTAATGCCGGTGTTTTTTAGTTAATACAAAAAAAAAATCCCTGACGAGAGACTCGCCAGGGATTTTTCAGCGGGAAGAGCGAGATTCGAACTCGCGATAGGATTAAGTCCTATACGTCCTTAGCAGGGACGCGCCTTCGGCCAACTCGGCCATCTTCCCATCTTGGGGACCCTAATTTTACTTAATTTTCAGGGAATTTTCAAGGGGTAAAAGTCAATTTATTGTAAAAAAGCCTCATTTCGCCTCTTTTTTTTACACCCTTTGTCTGAAAAATCAAAAAAAACTAAATTGTATATTATAAAAATGACACATCAACAACACAATAGACAAAAGAAAAGTTCTCACACGAAGCATATGGTCAAATCGCGTAAGGTCCGTATTTTTTTCAAATTTTTGGCAGCCGTCATCCTGGTGAGCCTTATTTGCTGTATTCCGCTGTACGTCGTCATATTCAAGGTCCTTCCCGAAAAAGACCCCGACAATCAATTCAATAGAAGCACCATTCTGCAAGTGCTTTCAGGCGAGACGCGCGTCTTTTACGAAGATGGCAACAAACTTCTGGGAGCCTTTTTCGACGCCAACCACCGTATTTACGTTCCTTACGGCGACATTCCCACGAACCTCGTGAACGCACTCGTCGCTGCCGAAGATTCCCGCTACTGGCTTCACAACGGATTCGACTTCCGCGGTTTTTCGCGCGCCATGCTCACGAATATCAAGAGCGGTCGCATACGTCAAGGCGGTTCTACCTTAACGCAGCAGACTGTAAAAAACATTTTCGGACGCGAAGACCGCACCTTCAAGGAAAAATTCAAGGAACTCCTCAATGCGCTCCGCATGGAAAAGCATTTCACCAAGGAAGACATCCTGGAATTTTACCTGAACCAGTTCCACGTTTCGGGTACCGGCAAGGGCGTCGCTATCGCAGCGCAGTATTTCTTCAACAAGGAACTCAAGGACTTGACGCTTGCCGAATGCGCCTTTATTGCAGGTTCCGTCAAAGGGCCATTCAACTACGACCCGTTCATCCAGCGAACCCCGGAACGTAAGCAGCAGGCTATTGAACGCGGACAGGAACGTCTCAAGTATGTTCTCGAGCGCATGGTCATCGAAGGTTATATCGAACAAGCCGACATGGACGCGGCTCTCGCAGAACCTTTGAACTTCAAGCACGGCAACTTCCGTTTTTCCATGAGCACCACGCTGGAGCGACTTGAAGAGCGCCTGGACAACGACTATTATCATGAGCTTTTCGTCAAGGAAGGTATCGAGGACTGGCGCAAGGCGCAGCTCGAAATCACGACGACAATCAACGAACGCTCGCAAGACGCAGCGAAGCGCGCCCTCCAGACAAACATCAGCAATCTCCAGTTGCAACTGGGCGGTTTCGTTCTCCCGAAGGCGCAGTTTGCGAACAGGGCTCTTAACGCAAGAAAGGGCGACTACCTGTACGGCAAGGTCGATAGCGTCGCGTTTGACACAACAGGCAAGCTGCAATCGCTCAAGCTGAGTTTCGGCGACTTGAAAGGAGTCGTCACGGAAGAGGCCGTAAAGAACTTCGAAAAGCAAGTCGGCGGTGATGTCAACAAGATTCTCGCCTCTCAGCTGAAGCCAGAGGCTATCCTCCTCGTGAGCATCATAGACGAAACTCCGATTGACGGATACGTTCCCTGTAAAATCGAAACTGAACCGGTGCTACAAGGCGGGCTCATCGCCATTCGCAACGGAAACATCGTCGCAAGCCAAGGCGGCTTCCACAACACTGGATTCGACAGAAACTTCAAGGCTCTACGCCAACTCGGTTCTAGCTGGAAAACGCTCCTTTTCGCACTCGCATTAAAGCATCACTGGAACTACCTTGACGAACTGGAGAACGAATTCAACGTATTCCAATACGGAAACCAGTTCTACTTCCCGCGCCCGGACCACAAAGTCAAGGGTGACATCGTGAGTATCGCCTGGGCGGCAACCCGTTCCGAGAACATCGCAAGCATTTGGCTTCTGGACCACCTGCTTGACAAGCTATCGGATTCCGAATTCCAGGCAGTCGCTACAACAAACGGTTTCGCAAGAGGCGAAGGCGAAGACTACAGAAGCTATTACGAACGCCTCCGCGACAGATTCGGTCTGATTCTAAAAGAAGAAACCAAGCGCGAAATCGAATTCACCAAGGCTCAAGCCGCCCTTACAGAACGCTATCTGAACGAAGGGAGAAACGAACAGGCGCACGCCTTGATGAACCTCCGCTACGGGACATTCAACGAGATTGGCGCAAAGCAGGTCAAGCGCGACGCCAAGTTGCTCAAGTATGTCGCCCACAACTACAAGAACTACTCCGAAAAGTTACGCAACAGGGAAATACAGGAACTCGATCCGGATATAGCGGACTCATTGCCTCCGCTGGATTCCGTTGAACTGTTCCCGCATTTCTCGCTTGCAGACGTAAGACGTTTGAACACCTTGATGGAACCAGTGGACCTCGATGCAGACTATCTGAGCACCAAATATATTCGCTACTGGCCTGATTTCCGCCGCGCTCTCGCCATGGCGGAATATGCAAGGTTCGCTAACGAAATCGGCATTCACCAAAAGCTCAGGAAAGTCCTCAGCATGCCTCTCGGCGTAAACGATATCACGCTGAACGAAATTACAATCGCCTACCAGACCATCCTCACCGGAAAGATTTTCAAATGCAAGGATGGCGAATGGAACGAGCCCTGCCTCATCAAGGAAATCAGGAACCGGGACGGCAAGGTCATCTTCAGAAACAAGATTGAATCGCAAAGAGTTTTGGACGACACGGTCACAACTCAGATGGGAGCCATGCTCCGCTCTGTATTTACAAATGGTACAGCACGCAGCCAGTACTCTGCTCTCATGGTAGCAAACCCGCAAGGAAGAACAAAGCTCCGCTTCCCAGCTCTCGGAAAAACGGGCACCACCAACGACTACAGAAATGTCGCTTTCCTTGGCGCCCTCCCCGACTACGTCAACGAGAAGAACGGACTTGCTCTTGACACCGTGGTCGCCATCGGAAGCTACGTCGGCTTTGACGACAACAAGCCTTTGAAGGCTGGCCGCACCCGCATTGCGGGCGCCTCCGGTGGTCTTCCGCAATGGGCTGCATTTGCCAAGGAAGAAATCGAGATTCTCGGCATTCCGCAAAAGATCGACTTCCTCGACATCTCCATGATTGCTACAGGCGAAGCGAACCTGATTCTCACAAACGAGCGCGGTGAGCTGACGGTTGACCCGATGACAGGTCTTGCCCTCCAGACAGGAGAAAAGGGAAGACCGCTTCCGTGGCTCGATGTACCTGGCTTTACACCGCCGCAAGTGCAGAAACAGGCCGCCGAGAATATTGCGAATACAGGCATCCTCACAAGTCTCCCGTTGCCAAGCAACGAGCCGCAAAATACGGAAGCCAAGGCTCCGGAACAGAAGCCGGCAGAACCAGCGACAACGGCAGCAACTCCAGCCCCGACCGAAAAGCCTCAGCAGCAAGTCAACACGACGACACCTCCAGCGACTATTCGCAATGGAGCAAAGCCCGCAGCCGAAATGCCCAAGGACAAGGACTGGGATTTGCCTGAGAACTTTAACAGTCAAAAGGCATTCGTCCCTATCGAAGCAGATTCAGAGCCGTAATCTAAGCAACTTTTTAAGCCCAAACATTCAGGATAGACAACGTGAGCAAGAACAAAATAATCAAGGTCTATGCGGCATTCTTCGCTACATTCTCCTTAACCGCATGCGTAGGCCTTACGCAATCACCGGAAACAGCGCCGTGCCCATCAACCAACGTAACACCGCAAGCCGCACCACTAAACGAATCGGAAGCGCTGCATTCTCAGGACACAACAGCCTCCGTTCCGATTATTCCCTTGGACGGCTACCGTTTGAACGTTCCAGACAGCATCCCCGCAGCGACAGCAACTGTCACAGACACCATCCGCATGAGCGTTCCGGACTGCGATTCCAAGCATTTCACAAATTGCGCCATTCCGACAGTACTTGACCCAGCAGAGGCATTCCCCGCCCTCGCCAATTACGTTTTCAACTATGCGGATACTTTGTACAAAGCGGGGCTCGTTGACTCCGCAGCATCCTACCTCAGCCAATTCTATGTTATCAAGCCCCTTTGGGACACATGGCAAAGCAAGGCGGATTCTTCACTGCACAAGTATTCCGCACTCCGCGAAGAAAAAGCAAAGCAATACGAATCCCTTGTACTGCAAATTCAAAACATGAATCGCGTACACGCAGCCTACAGCATGGTCGCCGAATCGGCCGACAGCCTCATTACGCAGCTCGCACCAGGCGATTCGCTAAGCAATTGGGCAAAAAAGCAAAAGCAAATCGCCTACGACAACACCTTGAAAAAAGCACAAAAGGAATTTGACGCAATCAAGGCTCTCGCCGACAACGATGCAAATTTCGAAGAAGCAAAAAAGAAGACTCAGGAATTCATAAAGTACTACCGCGACTTTGCAGAGCCGCTCCAAATTCAGGCATTCCTCGACAGGCTTGAAGCCATTTCGCAATCCATCGATGCGGCCTCGGTCAAGTACTGGGAAAAGCACGACCCCGCCGAAGCGCTCGCCCAGGTGGACTCACTCATCGAAAAAGGCAACTTCGCAAAAGCAAAAACGCTTCTCAAAAAGCTGATGGCAAGCAAGCTTCGCAAGGATGCAAACGCCAAGTACCAGGTACTCGCCGATGCCTTCTGCAACAAGCAGCGCAAAGCCACATCGCAGTTTTTCACCAAGGCGCAAAAGCAGACCGACGAGGCAAAGAAAAAGAAACTGCTCCAGGATGCTGTTGCAGCGCTTGACAAGTGCCTCGAAGAATACCCCGAAACGACTCAGAAAAAGAAAGTCGAGGATAACAAGAAGTTCATTGAAAAGGAACTCGCCAAGTAGGCACACCAAATTTCTGCAAATAGAGGCACAGGTTTTGCACCTGTGCTTTTTTGTACACAGGCCTTTGCAGACATTCTCTGCGATACTGAAATTGCTAAATTTGCAGCCAAAAAAGGAGCTTTCTAATGTTCGATGCAACTTGGTGGCAATACGCGCAATACCCGGCATTTTTTTTGCTCGGTGCCATCGTTAGCCTCATCAACAGCATCGCAGGCGGCGGGAGCACGCTTAGCCTCCCCATCATGATTTTCCTCGGGATGCCGGCGACCGTCGCAAACGGCACGAACCGCATCGGCCTCATCATCGGAAACATCAGCAGCGTCGCAAACCTCGCAAAGCACGGCTACCTGAACAAGAAAATCTTCTTCCAGCTTTTGATTCCGACACTTGTCGGCGCCGCCATCGGCATCTGCTTTTTGGTACGCATCGGCGACAAAGCATTCCAGGCAATCCTCGCCTGCGTCATCTGCCTTGTCGTGGTGATGAGCAACTTGCGCAAGGACATCCTCGGAAAGCCACCTGCCACGCCCCCTGAAAAACTCACATGGAAAGGCGCCCTCGGATTCGCATTCGTCGCAATTTACGGCTGCATCGTGCAAGTGGGCGTCGGTTTCGTACAAATTTTCAGCCTCACGCGATACACCGGCCTCGACCCCATTCACGTGAACGCACTCAAGAACGCGCTCACCACAGTATTTCTCGTATTCAGCACCGTAGCCCTTGGCATCGCCGGGAAAATCGACTGGCCCATCGCCATCATCATGGCACTCGGCGCCTGGTGCGGCGGCTACTTCGGAAGTTTCTTGCAACGCAAAAAAGGCAACAACTTCATCCGTCACTTTATCAGCGCTACAAGCATTGCCATGGCTGTTTATCTAATCATAGATCTAATTTAAGGAACTCCAGAAAAATAAAGCTTCTTTTATCTAGCTGAAAAAAAATTGTATATTCCTTCTTAACACCCAAACCCATCTTCAATTTAAAATGAATCTGCTCCTACTCTTTTTCGCCTTTCTTTTTTTCGCCTGTTCCGACCCATCCTCATCAAAAGGCGAAGACGATTTTCAACAAGACCTATCCGAAATAAGCCATAGCAAAGACAACGACCATGAAGGTTTCATAAAAATCGAAGCCAAAGGGCATTACACCATTCTCGGAACCAACGACAACAGCGAGCCTCCTAATGAACGTCCGAAAATGAAAGTCAATTTTACCTACGACTTTTCCGTTTCCGACCATGAAGTTACACAACAGGAATACGTCTCCCTGATGGGCGGAGCTATCGAAGAAGGCTTTCAGAATGTAGCCGTCGCAAACATCACCTTTTGGGACATGGTTCTTTACGCTAACGCCAAGTCCAAATCAGAAAATCTGGACACCTGTTATCTATACAGCACCGTAAAATACGATGCCTCCCACCACGCAATAAGCCTCGAAAATTTTTCTTTCCTGCCTGAAGTGTCCGGCTACCGCATGTTGACCGAAGCAGAATGGGTACTCGTTGCCGCTCAAGACTGGAATCCTCAAAACGGCTGGAACAATACAAACTCCAATTATACGATGCACGAGGTTTGCACCAACGGAAAGAACGCCTACGATATTTGCGATATTGTAGGCAACGCAATGGAATGGGTGAACGACTGGAAAATTTCATTTAAGGACACTGTCATTTCAAACTTCGTCGGAGCATCCAATGGAGGTACGCTCAACGAAGGCGTTGTCAAAGGGGGAAGTTTCCGCAATGCACCCGACGCCACAAAACTTCACAGTCGCGGAGACATCTACATTGTAACTGCACCGACAAAATCGGACTATGTCGGCGGTAGACTAGCCATAGGCGCCATTCCAGACGCTGTTTGGATAAATTCAAGCGGCAAGACTTCTTCTTCCCAAATATACTCCACCGCCACCTCTGCAACTATCAAGAAATTGCTCGGCACAACCAAGGCAAAGCTCGTATTCAGAAACGATGAAAGCGGAAATCTCACAATTCTAAATTACGCCAACGGAACCTCCGAATATGTAGAAATCGCAAATTCTATAGATGCCTACCACCCGGAAATATCCCCCGATGGAAATTACGTGGCATTCTGCACAAAACCAGAAGGCGTCGCAGGAGTGTCAGAACTTTACGTACAAAATCTTTCCAAGAAAGAAGCAAGTCCAATCAAACTCGAAGTAGAAAGTGCAGCTATTCCGCGGTGGCATGTAACAAATAAAGGCGACACCACCATCATCTACGTAACCGATGCCGGTTCCAACAAGGAAGACGCATCCTTCACGGCGCAATCCACATGGCAGGTCGCTTTCTCGAACAATAAATTCGGAGCACCACATAAACTATTCGACGGAGCTTATCACGGAGGCATCGATAGTAAAGAACGCATAGCAGTTACTGGCGCACGTCTACTCCGCAGTCGAATTGCGGACTCCAGCTTCACCATCACAGAATCCGCTCACGATACCATTTGGTACAACGGAGAACAGGCATGCAATGTATCCCTTGCAAAGGACGGTTCCAACCGCACCTTGTTCCTTGATTTTGCAGGAAAGACCGGAACGGATTTCGTCGGAAAAAAATACAGTACACACGAACGTCTGCTTGTTGTCGATAATTCGGGCAACCTTATTCAAAGCGTCGGTTCTCCACAAGGCTACACATTCGACCATACGGAATGGGCATCCAACTACCGTTTCGACACAAACAACCTAATTATCGCTACGCTCACGAACATCAATGGAATGCATTCTTCGATAGCCCTGATAGACTTATCCGACAGTAGCGTGACAGAACTTGTCCGCGGTGAGGAATTGTGGCATCCCAATCTCTGGATATCGCCAAAGATTTCGACATTGGACGAAAACGGACTCGATGAAGACAGCGTATGCGTCTATATGACCGAAAACTCCATTATCGCAACTCAGCTCATGAAAGTGAAAATGGATTTCTTCTGGGAATACCGCGACACAGCAGAAGTCGTCGTCATCGGTTCCTCGCGTTCCTTCGCCGGATTCGACCCCACCTACGTTTCCACCTATTTTACCATAAACATGGCCTATTCCGCCGAAGATTTGACCGCAACTGAATATTTTGTAAACAACTACATCATCCCGCTGATGCCGAAGCTGAAAGTGGTCGCAATAACCTTGGATTATGACCGCTGGTACGTCAAGGATGAAAATTGGAATGAATGGTTCGGGAACATTCCCGGATATCGCTATGACGAAAATCATGACTTCTGGGAAGACGGCGTTCCCGCAAACATGGCAGAAATTTCAAAGGCGGCAGCAAGCCCGAACGAAGCGGAATATTCGCAATACGCCTATCACAATGGACTTTATCGTTCTGATTCCGAAGGCTACGAGGAAAAACCAGAAGTCGCCAACGACTCTCTTTGGTTCCAATACGATCAATCAGGCTACGAATACAATTTAGAGAAGTTGAAAGAAATTCTCGATTTCGCACAAAAGAGAAAAATTCAAATTGTGGGCATTATTTATCCCCAAGCTCCAGGTTTCAGCAAGACCGGTGCATGGGGCCGCTACGGACCACGTCATTCCGATGCAGCCTTCATGGATTCAGTTGTACACACCCTGACACAAGAATACAAGAACTTCACAGTCATGGATGAATACAATCAAGGCGACAACGTCTATAAATTCGAGGACTTTTCCAACTCAGACCATCTGGGTTTGAAAGGAGCCATCAAGCTCGCCGGACGATTCGACTCGTTATTGCAGACATTGAAATAGGTTTTAGCACCGTTTTTGCAGCCTCATTAATTGACGATTCCCGTCCCCACAAGGGGGACATGGATTACTAAGCGCTAAAGCGCAAGAGACCAAAGTCCTGCGCGGGAATGATGAAAAGGATGACGTGAAGGAAGGACCGTAACGGCGAATTCAATTCAGTCTACGTCCCTTGAACCGCGAGCTGCGCCTCAAGAGCCTTGATGCGAGCTTCAAGCGCGGACTTGTCAGCCTCGAACGTCTTGATGCGGGCATCCTTGGCAGCATTATCGGCCTCAAGTGCAGATTTGTCAGCCTCAAGCGCAGATTTGTCGGCCTCAAGTGCGGACTTGTCAGCCTCAAGTGCGGACAACTCGGCTTCGTGCTTCTTGCGTTCCTCGGCGAGGACCTCCTCGCTATACTTCTTGAGGAAGTCGGGGTTGTGCTGGAGGAAATAGGCGCGTTCTACGTTCTTGTCCCATTCGGTGTGCATTTCGTCGAGGTACTCCTTCAGTTCTTCGCCTTTCAAATTAGAAATTTGG
>JAZLIJ010000003.1:0-3361 GCA_045617325.1 Fibrobacter sp. | reverse complement strand
TCGGCATTTCTAAATGGTAGGAAATATGCAGACAATCTGTAATAATTTATGGATTCAAGGCAGCGAACAGCAACATCAACATTCTCAATACAACAGCCACGTTGTTTGATTTTTTCTACTTGTTCCCTATAAGTTGTTGCCTTTTTTGTTTCCATAAAAAAATGTCCCCCCTGGGACACATCAATGAGAGGTGCGGGGGGTCCTGTTGTTCCAAATATACAATCTATTTCAAAGAAAAGCAAGCGCCCATTGCCCGTCTAGGCGAGAATTAACCCCATTTTAAAGCTTGAAGTAAGCCCAAGGCGTTACGGGCGCGGCGTATGAGCCCCCACCTAAAGGTGGCCATGCGCACTAGGCGCTAAAGCGCAAGTGCTGTCCGCCCGTTAGAGGGGGTGGAGAGCAACGACGCTTGCGCTGTGCGAACCAGGGGGAGACCCTCCCCCACACAAAAAAAAAGACCGCAGCGGTTAGGCTACGGTCTGAAATGTTTTGGATTGCTTCGGGGCTTCGCCCCTCGCAATGACGTTGCTAATTAAGCAGGCTTGACGACGATGTTGACCAACTTACCTGGCACAACAATCGATTTAACGACAGTCATACCCTTGGTAAATTCCTTCACGCGGTCGTTATCCATGGCGATCTTTTCCAAGGCGGCCTTGTCCATGTCCTTGGCAACACTTGCCTTGGCGCGGAGTTTGCCGTTCACCTGGAACACGACTTCCACGGTGTTGTCGACGGCCTTCGAGGCGTCACCCTTGGGCCAGGCGACGTTCGTGAGGCTGCCTTCATGGCCGAGGATGCTCCACATTTCTTCGGCGATATGCGGGGCGAACGGGTGGAGGAGTTTCGCGAAAAAAATGCAAGGCGAGAGCAGCGGGACCGCTTGCGGCCCCATTGCCGAGCCGAAAAATTTTCTGCAATGTTTCGCAGGGTTCGCGGTAGCGCTTGTCCATCTTCATGAGTTCGTTGTTGAAAATCATGAGCTGGCTTATGGCCGTGTTGAAGCTCATGTTCTCGATGTCCGAAGTCACCTTGATGATGCTCTGGTGCATCACCTTGATGATTGCATCCGGGGCGGTTTCGTCGACGAACACGGGGGCTGCATCTTCTTCGCCCACCACGGCACGCCAGGCGCGGTTGAGGCTGTGAGTCAAAAGCGCCTCGTCTTAACGAGGCGTGTTGACGAGAGTGAGGCGCAAGCCGAACGGTCTCAATCCGTTCATGCCTTCGATGCCCTGGGTCTGCCACGGCTTCACGGCATCGAGCGGGCCCATGAACATTTCGTACAAACGAAGGCTGTCGGCGCCGTAGTCGCGCACAACGTCATCCGGGTTCACAACGTTCTTCAGGGACTTACTCATCTTGGCAACGATTTGGTGGAGTTCCACGCCGTCGGCCTTGCGGAAGAACTGGCGCAAGCGCCATCTGCTTCGGCTCGACCATGCCAGAATGCAAGCATTCTGTCGCGGCACTCGCCTTAGGCAGCTGTGCCGTTCTTTTCTTCGACTTCGTCGGTCGGGACCTTGGAACCAGCGGCGTCTTCGTAGGCGAAGGCGAGAATCATGCCCTGGTTGAAGAGTTTCTGGAAAACACCATAAGTGAGTGTCGTGGCGGAAGTGCTTGCACTTCCTGACATGACCGAACGCAAGGAGTTTCTTCAAAACCCCGCAAGGCGAGAGCAGCGGGGCCGCTTGCGGACCCATTGCCGAGCCGAGGAGGTTTCTGCAACGGTTCACCCCTTCGCATTTGGGCGTTCCCCCCAGCTTCGCCGGGGTCGGGCTATATTTTATGGGTTGCCCGGTTCTCCACAAAGTGGATAACAGCGACTAAGAACTAAAGTTCTAAGTCTTGTATAACTCCGTTCTCGCCCAACCTCATAAAACCGAGTCCATGGTCTCGGCCCCAAGGGGTCACTATCCCTAACGCCCAAAAACAATCTTTCAACAGCTCCTACAACATCACTCAAAACAAATATATTCCGAAACATTTAATATATGCGAGAACAATTTAACCATAATTCGCTCTAAAGATACCACTTCACCGAGATCCTTCTCAAAGTCATCAGTCTTTGTTATAAAACCAGAATGAACAGCCGGATTTCTTTTTTTAAGTGTATTCTTCTCAGCATTAGAAAAACTAACTCCCAAAGTATTTTCGAGAATCCCAAGTTTATCGGCCATCGACTTGCTATTTAATGCATGTATTTTGCCCTTTATCGCGTCAATATTAGCTTCAACAATATCAGGAAATTTTTTTTCAATTATGCGAAACAAATCTTTTTCCACATCAGAAAAGGCTTCCTCAGGAAAATACACTTGATTTGTCCTTTCATACCTAGCCACCGTTCCTGCAATCGTATCAAAAGCAATCGACATCTGAGCAAATCGCATCACTAAAGGCAAGTTCATTGCATGATAAAAAATAGATGACGCACGTACAATATCAAATTTTTCATTTTTCAATTCAAATTCATTGAAAGCAATCGCTAAAATTTCCGACGCATCTGTCCCTTTTTTCTGCGCAAACGTATGTTTTGACGGTATAGATTTGTTTAAATCACACAAATCTTTTCTATACACAACACTCATTTTTTCGTCTAATCCGACAATAGAATTTACCTTAAATAAAGTTCCAAACACAATTGAAAAGACTGTTCCAATAGCATTAGATTCATTGTCAGAAATTTGCGTACCATCAAGTTTTACGATAAAGGTTTGACCATCTCTATGAAATAAATCATATGAGATGCCATTAATAGAAAAAGACGTACAATTAAACAAATACGTTACCTTTTCCCCTTTATACTCATCTTTATAACGAGAAAAAGCATCAAACCATAATTCAGGAATTTCAATCCCATAAAAGTTAATCGAAGAATTTATTAATTCTAAATACCCAATGCCAGAAAGGGAAAGTCCATCTTCATTTGCAGACATTCCGCCTGTAAAAACAAAGTCATTTATTTCAAATTTTGTTCCTTCATCAGAAAAACCTTTTATAGAATGTTTTCTTTTTATCACACCTCCATATTTAATATCCATATTTTCATGAATGAATTTTATCGCTTGATCAACATTGACCAATCTTGCACAAGGGCACTCATCATTCCAGGAAAAAACAACTTCACCATTAGAAGGTCTTCCATCAAATTCGGAAACTTTCAGCGTCATCACATTCACTCCTTTTGAATTTTTACTTCTCCTTTCAATATATAAAACTATTGGCTCTGTTACGCCAAAGTGTTGTTGGTAAATGACGATTGTCATAATTTGACATATTACTGATGTATATTTGCTGTATGGACGTAAAGACTCCGCAGATGGAAATTGTCAGGCAGATGATCATGGGGCTCTCCAAGAAG
>JAZLIJ010000002.1:0-51799 GCA_045617325.1 Fibrobacter sp. | reverse complement strand
GGAGTATCTTGAACACCATAAAGAAATGCCGAATTCAAATTCAGAAAACTGGATTATGGAGGGAGAATGAGGGAATTTCATTCCCTCATCCCTTGCGACGAAAAATAAAACCCTGCACTTTCAGTGCAGGGTAGTTTATTTTCTATCGTCTATCGTCTATCGTCTATCGACTTTTTGTTATATTCATTCCATGAACTGGAACGAACCGCAGATTATAGATATTCCGATTGCGCATGACCAGCGCGGCAACCTAAGCGTCGTGGAAGGGGGTGAACTCATCCCGTTCGACATCAAGCGTCTTTACTATCTGTATGATGTTCCGGGGGGTGCTACTCGCGGAGGACATGCGCATAAGAAGTTGCGCCAGTTGATTATCGCCGCCAGCGGCAGTTTCGATGTCATCCTGGACGATGGCAAAAAACGGCAGAAGTTTTCACTGAATCGCTCCTATCACGGACTCTACATTCCGACGATGCATTGGCGTGAAATTGAAAATTTCTCTTCGGGGGCGGTCTGTTTGGTGCTTGCTTCTGAGCATTATGACGAAAGTGATTACATCTACGAATACGAAGATTTTAAGCGGGAAGCTTGTTGCGTTAAATAGGCACTCTGCTTGAAATTTGTGCTTGGCTTGATGCTTTTCGTCCAAATAAAAAGCTTGAAATGCAAAAAATGGGTACTAAAATAGGGTGCGATGCCCGTTTAGTACCCATTTTATCTCAAAAATGCTTGCCTGCGGCTAGCAACTCAGCCTCTTTTCGACTTCTGCGATAATCTTGTCGCGTTCGCCGCACCAGTTGGGCGCTATGAGCAGTTCGCTTGGGCTTTCACCGCTAAAGCGCTCGATGGCGGTCTCTGTTCCGATAATCTTGATCATCTCGGCGACAGCGTTGCAGTATTCTGCAAATTCCAGCAACTTGACTTCGCCTGCGATATAATCCTGAGCCATCACGGTGCCGACGACAATGTGCAGCGGGTGGATTTTTACGGCGGCTAGATGCAGGTCGCGGACAACCTCGGCTGTGCGCTTGAAGTCGTCCATCGTTTCGCCGGGGAGGCCTACGATGACGTGTGTTGTGACGGTGAGACCCGCGGCTTGGCAGCGCTTGACTGCGTCCTTGAATTCTGCGAGGGTATGGTGGCGGTTTATGCCTGCAAGCGTCAAGTCGTTTGCAGTTTGCAATCCGATTTCTACGATGATGGGCTTTTTGCGGTTGAGTTCCGCGAGGTATTCGATTTTCTCATCTTCGAGGCAGTCGGGGCGCGTGCCGATAGCGAGTCCTGCGATTTCCTTGTGCTTTACAATCGGGGCGATGATGCCGCGCAGGTGCTCTAGCGGTGCATGCGTGTTTGTATAAGGCTGCAAGTAGGCGAGAATTCCTGCGTTCGGGTACTTGTCGCGAAGCTTCGGGACGAATTTTTCGAGCTGCTCCTGGATGCTCACTTTTGCCTGGTCGAATACAGGGCTGAAACTGCGGTTGTTGCAGTAGCTGCATCCGGAAAATCCCTTGGTGCCGTCAAGGTTTGGACAGCTCATGCCGCCGTTGAGCGGAAGCTTGCGCACCTTGAGGTAATTCGGGAAAAGTTTTAGAAGAAGATCGCGGTAGGGAGTGTAATGCATAGTTTAAAAATAATAAGAAAAAACTTCTACCGCACATTTTATGCAAAAGAATGTTTGCTTTGGTTCTATTTTCTCTTAACGTTGTCAATAAATTTGTAAAAATCTATATTATAATTATGAATCTACTTTTTAATCTCGTTGCTGTCCAGCCGATTCACAGTGCCAAGTTTCATGGCGGTGGATCTTATGGCGAAGTCATCTTTTGGGCGCTTATGAAGCGTGCCGCAAAGTTCAGTTGTGTTTATGACAGCCGAAAGTTTTTGGCGCCAGCGATTCTCGATGCATGCAAGGAGAAGAGCATTCCGCTTTTTGACATTGCTTCGCAGACTCCGCAAGAGATTATTGATGCGAATAAAATTGACGTCTTCTATACGCCGCTTTATTCCTTGGAGAAAATGTGGCAGATTGATGTAAAGCGTTTCGTGTTCACGTGGCATGGAGTCCGTGCACTTGAAATGCAATACAGCTGGGCTGGTGTCTCGTTTGCGAAAAAGTTTGGGCAGAAGATGGAAGCCTTGGTGCGCTATCGTGAAATTTGGAAGCGGAAGTACTACAAGCCCAGATACCAGGAATTGGCCGCTCGTATTGCTGATGGTCGGGTTGAAACGATTACTGTGAGTGAACATAGTCGTGCGAGTATCAAGGCCTTTTTTCCGGAACTCATGGACAAGGAAATACCTGTGTTTTACAGTCCCATGACGGAATATGAACCGGAAGGTTTCTTGCCTCCGACGGTTGAAGCAAAGAAGTATTTCCTCCTGACGAGTGGTGCTCGCTGGGAAAAGAATAACCTTCGTGCCGCAATCGCTTTCGATGAGCTTGTGACGACGATGAAATCGCTCCATAGGGATTTTGATTTTAAAATGGTGATAACTGGCGCTGCGAATCCGCGTGCGTATCTCAAGCATGTCCGTAACAAGGAATGCTTTGTGTTGCTTGGCTATGTGGAAAGTAAGGAATTAGAGTTTCTGCACAAGAATGCCTACTCGTTTATTTTCCCGAGCTTGAACGAGGGTTTTGGTTATCCGCCGATGCAGTCCATGCGCTTTGGTGTACCTGTCGCTGCAAGTGGAACCACTTCTGTTCCTGAAGTCTGTGGTGACGCAGCACTCTTCTTTGATCCGTATTCCGTTTCCGAAATCAAGAATCGTCTAATTCAACTTCTAGACTCCGGTATTTATGATGAGTATGCTTGCCGCGCGAGCGCTCGTTATGCGGTTGTAAGTCGTAGACAAAAAAACGACCTTGAAAAGGCCGTTGATTTTATTCTCGGATTGAACAAAGATTAACTACAAAGTAATTTTGAAGTGTTCAAGAGCTTCTTTCATGACAACAAAGAAGTTCTTGATATCTTGTTCGTTGATGGCTCCAAGAGCGCAAAGGCGGAATGTGTTCGTTGTAGAAATTTTTCCAGGATAAATGGTGAATCCGCGTTCGTAGCAAAAATCGTGGACTTTTTCGAAATCCCAGTTGGAATCTTCTGGATAAAGTACGGAAACGACAAGTCCGGATTCAATTTCACGCGGAATGATGGTTTTGAATCCAAGAGCGTCTAGGCCACTGTGGATGGCTTCGTAAACTTTGCGATGCCTTTCGAATTTTGCTTTTTCTCCTTCTGCAAAGTATTCCTTGAGAGCTTGAATTGTGGCGTAAATTGTTTGTACGGGAGGAGTAAAGTGCATTTCTCCTGTTTTCTCAAAATACTCATATTGCAGATAAAGGTTGCAATAATAAGAACGAGTCGGATATTCCTTTGATTTTTTGATGATATCTTCTTTTCCGATGATGAAAGAGAGGCCTGTCATGGCCATGAGTCCTTTTTGAGCGGAAGCCATGCAAAAATCAACGTTGTCTTTCACGACATCTAAAGGAATCATTCCCAAGGATGATGTGGTATCCGAAACGAAAATAGCTCCATACTTATGGGCTAAGGCTCCGATTTCACGGATGGGATTCAAGACGCCTGTTCCTGTTTCGTGATGACAGCAATAGACCACGGCGATGTCTTTGTTTTCTTGCAGTGTTTTTTCGATATTGCTTAAGTCTGGTTGCTCGTAAATGCTCGACTTTAAGTCAATATGCGGCAGATTGTACATTTTGCAGACTTCGACTGCTCTGGAATTGTAGGCCCCGTTGTTAACGACAAGTATTTTTTTGTCTTTGGGTAATAATGAATTTAGGCAAACGTCAATGTTGACGGTACCTGAGCCGCAGAACAAAACCGCTGTATACTCGTTTTCGGGGGCGTGCACCACTTTGAGGAGGTCTTTGCGAAGCCCCTTCATCAGGTCGGCGAATTCTTTTTCGCGCGGGCAAATGTCCGGAACGATTTGTGCGTATTTGACAGAATCCGTTGTCGTTGCCGGACCTGGATTCAGAAGAACGTTTCTTTTGATGCTATTCATTTTTTATAGGTATTGAAGAATGTTTTTGGTGGCGTAGTCCAAGTCGTCTGTGTCGTCTATTTCGTACCATTTGAGGCCATCGACTTTAAGAACGTAGACTTTCATGATGTTTTGGGACATCGTTAAAAGTTGGTATTCGTATCCGAGTTTCGGAAGTGTGTCCGCTTTTAACGCGTAGTCCGTGCACATGGCCTTGTAAAATTTATTTGAAAGCTTGTGGATGCCGACGAGCTCTCCTTTGGCGTCAAGGTCACTTTTGTTCGTAGAACAATTCTTGAGGCGGTTGCCTTCGCCATATTCAACATAATACTGATCCTGGAATTTTGTGACAGGGGAGATGAGCATGATGTCGGGTTCTGCACATTCCAGAAGAGATGTAATAGCTTTCTTTTCAAAGATGAGATCGCTTTCAAGCAGTAGAAAATCATCGTCACCGATAACTTCGCGGCAGTTGTAAAGCGTGTACATGCTGTTTGTTTCTGCGTAGCGGGGGCTGAAAACGCATTCAATTTGCGGATACGTCGCTTTTAATGCTTCGTATTTTTCTTTGCGGTATCCCGTGCCGATGATGATTCTTGTGATACCGCAATTGATGAGCGTCTTGATGCTGCGTTCTACCATTGAAATGCCGCCGCATTCAACAAATCCCTTTGGAATTTTTTCGGTGTACTTGCCGAATCTGGTGCCAAGACCTGCGGCCATGATGACGGCTGTTTTAATCATGCTTTGGAAGCCTCCAAAAAATTCATGAGTGCGAGTTTGTTTTCAATAGGCGTTGTCGTTGGACGTCCAAGATTCTTGCGGTTCCCTTTTCTGACTTTGACTTCAAGGAACACTGGACCTTCATTGATGCCTTTGAGACAATTTTCAAGCGCTTCCTTATTGTTTACAGAAAAGACGTTTTTATAGCCGACGGCCTTTGCAATCGTCGGTAAATCAATATCCAAGCCGACCGTTGGTTGTCCGCCGACGGAATCGTGGGCTCCGTTGTTGAAAATGACATGGATGAAGTTTTTGGGCTGCTTGCTTGCTTCAATTGCCAGTGACCCCATGTGCATGATGCAGGCTCCGTCTCCGTCGAAACACCAAATTTTGCGGTCGGTCTTTTCAAGGGCGATTCCTAGGGCTATCTGGGAAGCGTGTCCCATGGAACCAACGGTTAAAAAGTCTCGCTGGTGAGCTTCGCCTTTGGCTGTTCTGTATTCGAAAAGTTCGCGGCTAATCATGCCTGTCGTAGATACAATGGCGTCTTTGGGGCCAAGAGCCTCTGCGACTGTCTGAATCGCTTCTTCGCGAGTCATAGTCAAGTCGTTTACCTTGATGCTTTGAAGCTTGTAATCTTCAAAAGTGTCTTTTTCGATGACGAGGGCGTAAACTTCGTTTGTAGATTTCATCGTCTTTACGGCAACATCAATTTGCTTTGCTGCTTTTTCTTCGTCTTTGTTGAGAATGTCAAAATTCACGCCCATGACGTTCAAAAGTCCTGTTGTAATCTTGCCCTGCTTGACATGCTGCGGCTCATCGTGAACACCGGGACGTCCTCGCCAACCGATAAGAAGCAAAACGGGAATATTGTAGACTTCTTTATCTGTAAGTGAAGCTAGCGGATTGATGATGTTTCCTTCGCCGGAGTTTTGCATGTAGACAACACCAATGTCGCCTGTAGCCAAGTGGTGCCCGGTAGCAAGTCCAATGGCGGCCCCTTCGTTTGCTGCAATGATATTGTGCTTTTCGTCTGCGTTGTCCGCAATATAGGCACAAATGTTCTTGAGAAGAGAATCGGGGACTCCTGCAAAAAAGTTGATTCCGTAGGAGGCGAGTGTATCAATGAAAAATTTTGGACTGATCATATTAACCGTTCTTGGTGCCTGGGATAAGATTTAGGATTTCCTTGATGGGCATGCAATACTGTTCCGCCGCTTCGAGACTTCTGCTGTGGGCGAGAATGGATTCTGCGCACTTCCTCATGGCTGGATAGGCGGAACGCAGCATGTGGTTTGCGTAAATGACAATGTTGATGCCCCAGGTTGCGAGTTCCTCTTCAGTAAACTGGTTGTAGGTTGTTGGAACTGCGACAATCGGTGTGTGGGCATCTTTTTCGCGGAAGCGTCTACAGAATTCCCTGATGTCGTCGCCGCTCTTGTTCTTGGAGTGAATCATGATGCCGTCAGTACCTGCTTCGACGTATGCAAAGCATCGTTCCAGGGCGTCATCGACGGACTTGCCTGCGATTAGCGATTCGCAGCGCGAAATGACCATGAAGTCCCTTGTAATTTGAGCGTCTTTGCCCGCTTTGATTTTTTTGCAGAATCCTTCGATGGTGTCTTGCGTCTGGACGGCGTCCGTTCCGAATAGGGAATTTTGCTTGAGCCCGACTTTATCTTCAATGATGACTGCGGAAATGCCTAGGCGTTCCAAAGTTCTCACTGTGAATCCGAAATGCTCAATCTTTCCGCCTGTGTCTCCGTCAAAAATAATCGGCTTTGTCGTGACTTCCAACGTGTCATTGAGGTCGTGCAAGCGAGTCGTCAAGTCAACGGCTTCGATATCAGGCTTGCCTTTGGATGTTGAATCTGTCAAGGAAGAAGACCACATTCCATCGAATTCGCGAATTTGGTCGTTGATTTCTACACTTGTGTGTTCCGCGATAAGGCCTGTTAAGCCGTTGTGCGATTCCAAAATGCGAACGATTGGCTTTGCTGATATTAAACGGCGCAAAGAGGAAAGACGGGCTTGCGGAGTTGTTCCCAATGAATCAATTTCCTTTTTAAGTCCTGCCGAGGTAATCCCCTTGGTATAAGGAATTTCGATGACTTTGCCTCCCAGCTTTTCCATCGTCTTGAAAACGTCCTCGCGGATGAACTTGTCTGGACCTTCTCTCCAGTCGTCTCCGTGGATGATGTAGTCCGGCTTGTATTTTTTCAAGTTTTCCACATAGCTCCATTCATCTTGAGGAACGATGGATGTTACACCTTTGATATTTTCAATGACGTTCTTGCGTTGTTCATACGTCAAGTACGGTAGGCGCTTGTGCGTGGCGATAGCCTTGTCAGTAAAAAGTCCAATCATGACTTCGCCATATTTGGCCCCCTCGTTAATGATGTTGATGAGGCCCGGGTGCATAATGTCTCCAATCATGCCAAGATAAACTTTTTTTGCCATAAAACTCTCTTGCTTTGGTATAATACAGCTATAGTAAAAATAGGCAAACGATGAGGCTTGCCTTTTCTGTTGGCTATAATATACTCATTTTTGCAAATTGTAAAAGCCTTTTGGTCGAAATGTTCCGCTCAAAGGTTATTGTTTCCGATAAGGAGTCTTGCCCTTGAAAATCCATTTTGCATATTATCCAATTTTTTTTACCGTTTGTCTTTTAACCTCTAAACGTAGATTTTTATTGAATGTGTTTTTCTAAATTATAGTCCGATTCATGGACGCATCGATAAAAAACTATTATTATGAATATGAAATTTTTTCGAGAAATAATTGCTTCTTTGCCATGTATAAAGAAAAATCCCTTTGCGCAGATTACTGCTGTCGCACTTTTAGTGCAGGTGGTGATGCTTGTGCTGTTCTACAGTCTTCCAGATCCGTTAGGTCTTTCGCTTATGGATATGTATACGGGCAAGACTATTTGGCAAGTGTTCATGGCGTTTGGCGCGATACTTGTGATGTCGTCGTTATTTGCCTTTGCGAAATCTCCGCGTGCGTGTGCTGTATTTTATATCGTCTACTTTTTTATGGCGATTGCCGATTATGAGGTGGTTCGCTTTAATCATCAGAGACTTTCTTATTCTTTTATTCGTACCTATTTTCATCCGGCGAATATCACTGATGCAACGACGATTTCTACACTTGGTGGTGACTTGCTCGGAACGGTCCTTTGGCTTGCTCTGCTGTTTTTAATTGTTGCTGGCGGAATTGCCTTTGTTGTTTTTTGTACTATTCGCAAAAAGCGGATAAAGACTGCTGAAAGTTGTGTAAAGCCTTCGAAAAAAATGCCTGTGGCGATGCTTGTTTCGGGGCTTGTGCTTTCGGTAATTCCGCTGATTCTTTTTGTTGCTGGAATTCGCGGGACTACGGAGTTCCCGTTCAAAATTGATTGGCGTATGACTCTTGGCAAATATACGCTCACAGCTCCTGTGCTTCATATTGCGGCTCTTGAAACATTTGAATTTGTCCGTGACGATTATAAGATTACGGATGAATTGGTTCGCGATCTAGATGCTTTTCTTCCTTTTGATTTTGCATCGGCTCGTGTCAATGCGAAGGAATACCCCGCTTATCGCAAGGCGCCAACTCACGAATACAGGGCCAAGAAACCCTACAATATCGTGTTTGTTTTCGGGGAATCTTTCAAGGGACGAGTTTTCAATCGAATGCTTGATGGCGATACGGCTTTGGCTCCGAACTTGTGGAAATTGGCTACAGGTGGGTATTATAAGAAGGGAATTGATACCTCTGCAACGGATTCAATTCCGCTTGGAGGTGGTCTTTGGTTCAAGAATGCTTTTAGTGGCAGTTATCCGACGGTTCGCGGAACAACTGCGACTTATCTTGGTTTCCCGAGTCATCCGAATCGCGATGTGCCTTGCTTTTATGCATCAAACCACTTTACAGGTTTTCAGGAATATTTGACTGATTATACAAAGTGGTATATGACTGTTTCAAATCCTGTTTTCGACCATACGCTGCCCTTTGTTGAAAAATTCTATGGTGACAATTGGCGGCTTATCGGTAAAACGCAGGTGCCTGAATCTGACGATAGTCTCGGAATGGATTTGGCTGTGGAATTACTTTCGAAGATGCCGACGGATAGCCCTTGGTTTTTGGCTGCGAATACCATTTCGAGTCACATCCCGTTTTACGGGTATCCGGATGATTTTGCACCGAAGCCCGATGATGCCATGACGCGTTATCGTAATGCTGTTCGCTATACCGATTCGCAGATGGGAAGGCTTTTTGAGGCTCTTTCTTTACGTGAAGATTTCGATCGTACGGTAATCGTTCTTTTGGGAGATCACGATACTCCTGTAGATTCAGTCGATTATGTGATTCCGCAACCTTTGGGGGTTGCTGCTGCGCGAATTTTCATGGGGATTTTCTCTGCGGATACAAGCCTGTTCAGAAAACTGGAAATTCGCGAGGATGTCGCTTCGCAAGCGGATATTGGTCCTACGATTTTGGATTTGGCGCAAGTGCGGGCTTCAAATCATTTCTGGGGTTATGATTTGTTAGCTCAGGAGCGTCCCGCAAATCAACCGTCGGTGTTCTATTCTCAGAATGCTTACTATTTGGGGTTCCGTGACCATGTGCTTGTGGGTGGCGTTGATAACGAGGATGTTTATCGCGGTGTGGACGGTGCATTCGCTGTGTCGTCGGACTCCGTTGATATCGCCTGGAAAAATCACGCTATTGGGGCGAGTAAGGTCTTGCGTTCGCTTCTTCGCAATGACAACATGCAGCCGCATGAATGATTTTTTTTGCACAATTAAGGGATGAATGAAATTGTTTTGCGGATGAACGGTGCAGCTTATCCGCAAAGACGCGCATCTCGTCAGATTGTTGCGTGAATTGTCTTTGTAAAGAGATGCTTAATTTTTATATTTTCAGCTATGAGTACAAAAAAATCGATAGTTGAAAGATTTTCCCAGTGGTACATACCGCTGATTTGCAGACATAAATTCAAGGCTCTTGCATTTTGGCTGATTTTGGCCGTTGTCATGGCGTTCCCGATTCTTGTGTTTCCGGGGCTAAAATTGGATGCGGACCTTTCGCATTTGCTCCCGGAAGATACTCCGAGCGTGAAAGCTTTGGAAGAATCTTTTGAACGCTTTGGCAGTACAGACCGTTTCATGATTGCTATCCAGAGTGAAGATGTGGAATTGGTCGCTGCTTTGCAGGACTCCATTAGCGATTACATCCATAAGAATTGGCAGGGCGATTTTGTTTCGACCCAAGTTGATAACGACAACCAGTTCTTCAAGGATAATGCGCTTCTTTACCTCCCGATAAAGCATTTGGAACGCATTCGCGACAATCTTGAAGATTTGCAGCTGGAAATTGGCCGCAAGAACGGCCCGCTTGTCGTTGACCTCCTAGGTGAAACTTCTGCGACTGATTCTTCTGCAGCAGCCCCCACCGAAAAGAAGGAACGCATCTGGTTCGATGCAACAATTCCGCAGGAACTCGGCCTCCCTGATGAAGCTGTGAGCGCTTTTGACGCCTTCTTCAAGAAGGATACTAGCGAGGTTGCTAAAAATGCTGATGAATGGAATCCGAAGGCTTACCTCCCGGCCCATTTGAAGACTCGCTTGATAGGTACTCCACAGCCGGATAGCACCGAGATTCTCTTCAACGGTGTCGTAAACGCGAAACTCATCAAGCCCTCTACCGACTATGAGTTTGTGACCCGCATCCTTGCGAAGACGGATACGCTTTTGCAGTATTTCAGCAGCAAGAAATATCCGGTTCCCACACGCTTTACTGTGGAAGGCACATACGAAGGCCTCAAGGAAGTGGACGAAGTCGCAAATGACAGTATTTTCTCGTTCGGTATAAGCCTTGTTCTCATCTTCTTCTTGACGGTGTTTTTCTTCAGGAGTCTCAAGGGGCCCGTGCTTGTGACTGGCTCCGTGCTTTATGCCTGCCTCCCGACGCTTGCCTTTACGGCCCTTTTCTATGGTAAATTGAACCCGTTCACGGTGTTTGTTGCTTCCATTATTCTGGGTATCGGCATTGACTATTCTATTCATATTCTTGGAAATGCGCAGAAACTTCTTCAAAAGAACTCTACTTTGGAAGATGTTTTACAGGAAACCCAGCGCAAGATGATCAAACCGTTCATCCTGGCGAGCTTCACGACGATTGCAGCCTTCCTTACACTTCTAGTGGCTCATTTCCGTGGCTTCTATGAATTTGGTGTCGTGGCTTCGATAGGTGTGCTCTTTAGTATGCTCACGTCTGTCCTCGTGCTTCCGGTATTTGTCGCTTGTATGGGCGGCATTCCTGCGGCTCCGCAGAACGGTCTGTTGCCCAAGACTTGGGATGAACAGCGTATTTTCAAATTTTTCAAACATGTGGCAATTGTGGGCTTTGTGCTCGGCGCCGTTGCCCTCGTGTTCGCTCCGTATGTGGATTTTGAACACGACCTCAAGAATTTGCGCCGCCCCTCCACGGCGAAGGTTTCCTCGACCAAGAAGATTTCGACCAAGGTGACTCGCGCTACGAACCGTGCTGTCACTTCGACTCCTGCCGCCGTGATGGGTTCGGATCCGGAGCAGCTGGATATGCTTTATGATACTTTGATGGTGCGCCTCCATGTGGAAAAGGATTCTACGCTCGGCAGTTTCCTTACCTTGAAGAGTTTTGTGCCGCCCAAGGATTCGCAGGAAAAACGCCTCGAAATTATCGAGGAAATTCGTGACCTTGCCGAAGCTCGTGTGTTTGATCGTGCCGAGGGCGAGGATTCTGTGAACATTGCGACGCTCCGCAAACTCGCCGAAGTGGAAAAGTCGTTTACCGCAGAGGATGTCCCGGCGTGGACGCTGGACCTGCTTCGCGAAAAGGACGGCTCCTACGGAAAAATTGGCTTTATCTACGGAGACTTCCCGAGTTGGGATGCCCACGCACTTCACCGTTTCCAGGAACGTTACGGCAACTGGAACTTCAAGGGTGAAAAACTTCGCACGTTCTCTTCGCAGTTCATCCTCTCGGATGTCATTGAGTCCGTGAAGGCTGACAGTTTCAACCTGGCTGCGGTCATCATGCTCGTGATTATCATGACGCTCGTGATTTCGTTCCGCAAGCCTTCCATGTTCCTTGCGGGATCTATCTCGTTTGGCATGGGGGCTGTGCTGACTCTGGGCCTGCTCGGGTTCCTCACGTACATCTGCAATTTCGGGAAAATCAGCATCTACAACGTGATTGTGATTCCGATGACTTTGGGCATTGGCATTGATGCGACCATCCACTTCATCACGGCTTGGACTTCCAACAAAAACTTGACGCTGCGTCAGTTGTTCGATACCACGGGTCGTAACGTGATGGCGAGTTCCACGACGACGATTGCTGGTTTTGTCGGGTTCCTCTTCACAACGCATCGCGGCTTGCAGGGAATTGGTCATCTCGCATGTATCGGCATCGGCATGTTCCTCATTACGAGCGTTATCTTCTCCATGTTCCTCTGCGGAGCTTGGCTCAAGAGAAAGTAGCCTGGTTTAAATGCGTGAATGAAAAAGCCCCACTTTAGTGGGGCTTTTCTTGTATTGTGATGGATGACTGTATAAGAAAATCTTGTTGAAGTCTACTTGATGGACTTTGCGATGTTTGTCTAGTTGGCTTTGTAAAACGAGTCGGGGACTGGATGGCGACCCGTATACGTGCGAAAAGAAGAATACTTTTTCTGTAATCTTGGCTAAACTCAAGTACCCATTGTTGTTCACATGTTAAGGAACATGTCTGTGTGATGACTTATTACATTCCGTGTTCTAGGGAATAATCTGCGACTTTAATTAACGATTCCAGTATTTCTGTCAGCTGTTTTTCTTGCTTCGGAAGTTTTTCCACTAGGTTCTCGTTTTGGTGTGTATCGCCTTCGCGGAACATTCCTGTGACTTCTCCTGTTCCGAGAGGTTGCCTTTGGATGAGTCTGTAGCCGTTGAAACCGATTGCTGCATGACCTGAGTAGGCTCCGAGTGAAAGCCCGTTGCCGTGACCTCTTAGAAGGTTATGTCCCATGAAAATGTTCGGGGCGGCAATTCCCGCAAGTTCAAGAATCGTCGGGGCAATGTCGATTTGTGCTGCTGTAGCGGTATCTCTAGCTGTCTCTATGCCTTTTCCGTGGATGATGAAGGGAATCCAGGTGGCGTTAGAGAATGCGCCTCCGTTCATCGTAGAAACGCCGTTTTCTCCCAAGGGGAAAGCGTGGTCCGCAAGTAAAATCAGGTACGTGTTTTGATACCAGTCGTTCTTTTCGATAGCATGGATGAATCGCGCGACCTGGCGGTCGGCATAGTTCATTGTAATCTTGATTCTCTCGGTCAGAGGCTTCTGCTTGTCCTCTTCGGTCATGCCGGCGGCAAAGTTGAAGGGGTAGTGGTTGGAGCGTGTGGCGAAAGTCGCGAGGAACGGCTTGCCCTGCCTTGCCAAGGAGTCGTTCACGTAGGTTGTCGCTTCATCGAAGAAGGTGGAGTCGTCTTCGTGATTTCTGTCGTAATGCTGGGCTGTGTACCATTTGGACATCCATACGCCCAAGTTATCCCAGGCGGGGTCCGCCGCCGAGAAATAGTGACTGACGTAACCGGAATCGGTCAATATGGATGCAAAACTGGGGAGCGAAACATGGGCAAGATCCGTCGCCTGAGCCAGCTTGGAATGGTGCGGAATGCCAATGTGAGTCGACAATACACCGCCCGTGGTGGGAAGACCGCTTGCGTGCATTCTCTCCCAAATGCGGGAGTGGTGGGCAAGAGAATCAAGGAATGGTGTTGGTGATGGCGTGCCCGGATTTAGGAATCCTGTGTTCAAGCCTCTGTGCGATTCCATGAAAATCACGATGAAATTCGGCTTCTGTGCGCGTTGCGCCTGGAGTTGCTGGCTTTCTAGCAGCTCCTTTGTGGGAACGCGGTAAAGCGGAATGTCGTTTTTGGGGCTGGGCGCGAATTCCCATGAAAAATCGCCCTCGGCTTCGGACCAAAGTTTTTGATAAGAGGCCGTTAGCTCCTTCAGTCGTTCTTCGCTAATTCCGTCGTTTTGCTTTGCGGAGAGAATTTCATAGGAGACTAGCGAAACAAAAGGACGAAGCTTAGTCATTCTCGCATTGCCCGTCCATATAACATAGACGAAAAGGTACGACATGACATAAAAAATGAGCATGGCGATGATCGTTGCCTTTGTCTTTTGCGACTTGAGCTGCCAATGACTTAATAGACGGTATATGCCGTAGGTGAACGGCAAAATCAGCACAAGCACAAAGAACTGGAGGTAGGGAACCGAGAAGTCGTTTGCCACGTAGTCCCAGAACATGATGATGGATGACGCATCCTTGTAGGTGTTCGTGAGGCCAAAAGTCAGGTGGCTACCGAGGAATCGCTGCACTTCGTTATCGAGAAGCGTAAATAGGATGACAACGGAATGGAATACTATATATGCAATTGTAAAAATGCGACTTGCACGAGCGACTTTTCCTTGAACTTTTTCAGAATGGGCTTGCTTCCGTGAAAGAAGCCATTTACATGCGCCAAAAGCCAGGACGAAAAAGAGGAGCGCGTTGCTAATCCATAAAAAGTCGATGCAGACGGCGTGGAAAATGTACCAGTCCGGCTTGCTTACGAACGGGAATCCGTAGGGGTTGCTCCTGAAAAGAAGCAATACGCGGAGGATAATATGCGACACCCAGAATGCGAGTGATATGTAAACCAGATTCTTGGATGGCGAAAAATAAGCAGCCATCTTCTTTATGAAGGATTTCATTTGACTAGCCTGTTGAAATAGAAAAACTAGATGCAAAATAACAAGATTTCCTATTGGGAAATCTTGTTTTGCGCAATTTCCCGATAAAGTGCCAATTGTCGCATAAAACAGTCGTTCCAGCTGAATTTCTCGGCGTATTCACGGGCCTTGATTTTCTTTTCTTCGAGGTTGGAATGGTACAGTTCGAAAATGGCTTCGGCGAGCGATTGCGGCGTGCGCTCCTTGAGGATGAGCCCTGCGCCGGATTCCGTCACATGCTCGAAGGAGGCGCCTGCGGCTGCACCTACGAGGGCGTTTCCGCTGGCCATGCTTTCGAGGATGGAGAGCCCGAAGGTTTCCCAGCCCGAAAGGGCGAGACCGATGTCAACACTTGCATAGTAACGCGCCATCTCATCGATGGAATTGACAAAGCCGATGTAGTTTATGTGCTTGTATTTTTCTGCAGCTGCCTTGACTTGCGGAAGACTAGGCCCTGTACCTGCGATGACTATTGACGGCTCGTGCCCCAGTTTCTCGGTGAGGATGTCGTAGCAGCCGAGCAGGAGGTCTATGCCTTTTTCGTTGCAGTGCCTATGTGGAAAGAAAATGGTCAGACGCTCCGGAACGCCATCCTTCAGCTCCTGAACAAGTGCTTCATCACGCTTGGTTGGAGAGAATGTCTGGATGTCGCATCCAAGTGGAATCCAGCGAGGGTCCGGCATTCCCTTTTTCTTGAGCCTTGCCATGACTTCTTTTGATGAGGCCTGGACGCAGTTGAAATCCTTGAATTCTACCTTGGCGTACCGGAATGCCGTGTTGCGGCAGAAGCGCCCGACTGTCGCTCCCAGTTGCTTTGCGACGGGTCTTCCTACGTAGGTGACGGGGAAATCGGCGTGCCAAAAGCTGAGAAGGGCTGCTTTAGGCGCATGTTTTTTTGCTGCGGTTCTAACGACGGAGGGGAGAATGTAAGGGGAGCCTACTTCAATGATGTCTGGTTTATACTTCTGGAGAATGGGGGATATTTGCGAAACTTTCCAGATGAACCGGTATTCCCAGTTGCCTGGAAAACGGAATGCCTTGACATGTTCAACAATGAGGCCTTCACTTTTTTTTTCTGTGAACGTCTTGGAGTCGGGCATCACAAAGACTGACAAAACCTCGCTTTGCCCTTCATAGAAAGCCATCTTTTGCAGGTGGTAGCGACGCACGCCACCACCTGATGGACTCCAAAAGTTGTTGAAATCGACAATAGTGAAAGACATTAAGCTTCTTTCATCTGGTTGGATTGTTCGTCGATAGACAGGTTGCCTTCGTAGAGGTGGTTGGTTCCGAGACGTTTGGAGTTGACCGATAGGAACAAATTGCCTCCCTTGGCTTCGAGCCAGTAGATGGCGTCGGAATCACGTAAGTAGGGTCTCGGACCGACAAGTCCACCCTCCGCAGTGGTGATGAGTTCGCCGCCGAGGAACATTGGAATGTCGAGCGCCTTGTACAAGTCCAAAATAACGGAGGAACGCCTTTCGTGAATGTCTGAAAGGTCTGACCGGTCGGAAATTTTCAGGTGGTCGATTCCGTCGATGATGACTACCAGATTCGTGTGTTCTTTTTTCTCGATTTTTAGGGAGGTCATGAGCTCGGTGTTATCGAACGACGGGGAATCTTCCCAAATTTCTAGACGATTGGTGCGAACTAGACTGATGAGTTCCTTGGTTGCATCCATGATTTTTTTGTTGATTTCGTCGTTGGCGTTCTGCTTGCGCACGGCAAGTACGGATTCACCAATACTCATGGCGATGAGCCTGTCAAATATTTGACGGCGAGGTGTTTCCAAGGCGATATAGATCAACTTCAATTTGGGATTACTTTGAACTAAGTCCAAGGCAAGACTTGATAGCAGAGTCGTCTTGAGACCAAAGGGATTCGAAGAAACATAGAAACAGCCGGATTGGATACCGTCAATTTGTTTTGTCAACTTCGGGAATGTGTTGAGCGTGTAACCTACGCTTTGTTCTGGTGGACAGCTCATCGCCGTATCGAAATTCTCCTTGATGTCTTGCAGCAGCATGGAGCGGCGATGCGTGTGGATGGTATCTTCTTCGGTCTGCTCAATGAGCGAAATAAGCTGGTCTGCGCCTTTATCGCGAACTAATTTGTCGACGGTTTCATCCTTGGGTAGGATGATTGACTTGAACTTCATCTTTAGTTCGGCAGCCATTTCGAGATACTTCTGGATGCGGAACTCCTGTTCGCGTCGGTCGTGCTCGCGTCGGAGAATCAAGGTGAACGATTCGGCGCCGCAGGCTTTAAGCTTGTAAAGGTGACTGTAGGTAAGTTCCTGGAAGGTAGTGGAGACAACACCCGGGATACCGGCCAAGTCTGCTGTCAATGCGTCAAAGAAGCCTTCAACGATGATAGGGCTTTCATTATCGGCTTGAATGTTGAAGGGAATGTCGCTTGGACCAGAGGCGTAGGTAATGTATGTATGGTTGGAGTCGTCGTCTTCAATTAGTCTGCCGTAGACGGATTGAATGAGCCCTTTGGAGTTGCGCGCGGGAATTGTGATTCTCGGTTCGTGATAAGCTTCGAGGTTGTCAAGGTAGAAACTGACCTGATGACGCTCAATTCCAGAAAGCATGCAGTAGCTGATGAATGGCTCCGGATCACCGCTATAATAGCCTAGACCGTAAAGCTGGGCTTGACCGATGCTCCATCCGCGGGATTCAAAATATTTTGCCGAGGACGGACTTTTGCAGGCGGCCCAGTGGCAATAGCGGACAAAGCATTCGAGAACTCTTGATTTTTCTCCGCCGACTTCCTTTACCCAGGGATGCTGATCCTGGGAGTTCTTGCTGTCCTTGTCCATTTCAGAAGAACCTAAAAATTCCAAGGCTTCGGAACGGGCAGACTGTTCGTCCATGCCGTTGAAGCGGCTGCGCATAACAAATTCAACTAAATCGCCCTCGCACCCGCATTGCAAACAGCGGTAGCGCCAATATCCAAGAGCGTCATAAAAGAACAGGGACGTTTCTTCGGGGGAATGAAATGGGCAGCAGGCGATAAGATTGCGTCCCCAACGGCTCAGGGGAATGCCCAACTGTCTGGGATGGGTCTTGATTCGCATAAATCCTGCATGTTCTTGATCGATCAACATTTATCAACCTCCACATGAAAATCTAATAAAGATTAATGCGTAAAAAAAACTTTTTTTTGAGGATATATGGTGAATCACGTTTTTTATTGAAAAAGAGAGTTCTTCTTAACTATTTTTGAGGGCATGGTTATTCTTGGTATTGATCCCGGCTCTATAACGACGGGTTATGCTTTTTTACGCAAGGAAGGCGATTCTTTCGAGGTTCTTGAGTATGGAACGATTCATGCCGCCCAGACGAAAGCCCTGGAGGACCGTCTTTTACATATTGTCTCGGAATTGGAAGAACTTCTGAATCGCTATAAACCGGATGCGCTTGCCATGGAAGGCGTTTTTTTTGCAAAAAATGCGAAGAGTGCTCTTGTACTAGGGCATATTCGCGGTGCGATCCTAGTTGCTTGTCGCAAGCGCGGCATGACTTTCAATGAATATCCTCCTCGAGTGGTGAAACAGGCTGTGACTGGAGACGGAAGCGCTTCTAAGGAACAGGTTGCAAATATGATTTTTGCTCATTTGAGTATCAATTCGTCGGATTTGCCATTGGATGCTTCTGATGCCTTGGCTATCGCTTGGACGCATGCGAATCCTGCACCGCTGTCGATCGCCTTGAAGACTAAGACTTGCCGCAAGAAGAAGGCGAGTGTGCAGCAATGGAGGGATTTGATAGAGAAAATGGGAGGGCTCTGTGATTAGTGAAAATGATGAATTGTTGCCGCTTGGACTTGGAAAGCCGAGTTTGGCGAGTATCCAGGACGGGTATCTGGTGGATGCCGAAATAGCTCCTTTTTTGGAAAAACTGATTGAAAAAGTTGCGTTGCATGGTTTTGAGCTGCGCATAGAATCTGCTTATCGCTCTTTTGAAAAACAGCTTTCCATCTGGAATCGCAAGGCGTCCGGAGCTTTACCGCTGCTTTCTGCGGAAGGCGTCCCCATGGAGCGTCCGCAAGACGAGGAAGAGCTGATGCATGCCATTCTCACGTGGTCCGCCTTGCCTGGGGCTAGCAGACACCATCTGGGAACCGATATCGATGTTGTCGATGGATGTGCCTGCCCGAGTGGCTACGAGGTGCAGTTGACTCCTGAGGAATGCGAGGGGATGTTTGCCAAGTTTCACAAGTTCCTGACCGGATGTTTTGATGCCGACGAGGCTTTTGGCTTCAATCGTGTATTTGTCCCAGGACGTGGCAAAATTCGCGCGGAAGGGTGGCATATAGCGCATTTGCCGACTTCGCGTAAACGGTTGGAACATTTTTCGCTTGAAACACTCAGACGCGTCTATGAAAATTCCGAAATGGCCTGCAAAAAGGTGGTGCTAGCGCGTTTGGATGCCCTCGCCGAGGATTATATTTATCCCTATTTTATTTGAGGCTGGAGACGTTGAAAAATCGCATGGCTTTTGAATCTGAAAATCGCGGAATTCTTCGGTTGGAATATCGTGAGTATGGCCGTTCCTCGTTGGGAACGCCGCTTCTCTATTTTCCCTGCCGTGGAAAGTGCGAACTTCTGGTGATGGCGGGAATCCATGGTGAAGAAC
This sequence comes from Fibrobacter sp., assembly GCA_045617325.1. GTDB lineage: Bacteria > Fibrobacterota > Fibrobacteria > Fibrobacterales > Fibrobacteraceae > Fibrobacter. The sequence goes on along the minus strand of JAZLIJ010000002.1, from coordinate 32,639 downwards.
CGGAGACGACTTTTCTTTTGAGCCGTTCGCTGAGGGCGTTTGGCGACAATTTTGAAAAAGTCGCTTTTGTCCTTTGCGCAAATCCCGATGGTGTCGTTCTTGGAACTCGAGGCAATGCGAATGGAGTGGACCTGAATCGTAATTTCCCGACGGACAACTGGAATTGCGAAAAGGTGTGGTCCAGGTCTATCCTGGAGGCTTCGCGTGATACGCTGCTTTCTCCAGGAAGTGCTCCTGCTTCGGAATGCGAAACAGTCGCTTTAATTCGCCTCGTGGAATCCTTGAATCCGAAATCGGTTGTTGCTATTCATGCGCCGATGGGATGTATCGATGCTCCTCGAAAGACCGCTCTTGTGGAAAAATTGCAGGAGGCTTTTTCGCTTCCGTGGGTTCCTGATATCGGGTATAAGACGCCCGGTAGCTTCGGTTCCTGGTGCAGTGAGCGTCAATTGGAATGCGTGACGCTGGAACTTCCTCGACAGGCACCTGAACTTTTATTTGAACGTTATGGAGAATTGTTTGTGCATCTTTTGATGTCGTTGGATTCCTAATTGTAATTGCAAAAAAAAAAACGCGCCGATGGGCGCGTTTTCTGATAGCCTTTTAATTTAATTTTCGCTTTTTGTTGCTTTAGCTTCTTCGATAATTTTGCTGCGCTGCACTAGACCAATGCCGAAACCAATAATCATGTAGCTTGCTACGAGGATGAGCAAGTATTCCAAAAGGAATGGCACTCGGTCGGAGATGAACATGAAGCCCGCAATGTAGGTGAGAACAATGAGTATTGCCTGGAAAATGTTGAAAGCCTTGTTCTTACGCGGCTGAAGCTTTGGCAAAAATAACGGGCTCACCATCAGGATGCCGGTCACGAGTAAGACAACAATCGGGAGGAATACGATGGGGTCGTTCTGGTTTGCAAAAATATCCTTGCTCTTGAGATAGACGATGAGAATGGCGTTTACCGCACCGGCGAAGGTGGAGGGAAGCCCTGAAAAGTGATGGTGGTAGGTGTCGGAGTCGCAGGCGTTGTACTTGGCAAGGCGCATCGCTGCGCAAAGTACGTAGATGCTGAATGCGACAAGCACGAGTGGAACATTGTTGGCAAACCAGTCCGGTGCCATTGTCTTGTAGGTGAAAAAGATGCAGAAAGCCGGGGCGAGACCGAATGCAATCAAGTCTGCAAGGCTGTCGAACTGGGCGCCAAACTCGGAACTGGCATTGACCAAACGTGCTGCAAAGCCGTCAAGCTTGTCAAAGAGGACACTCAAGATGATGAAATAGGCTCCCATGCGAATTTGATCTACCTGTGTAAAAGAGCTGAATGCTCCAGTAGTCCAGCAAATGGCAAAGACGCCAAGCAAAAAATTCATGCTTGTAAAAGCATTGGGCAAAATAAAACGAGACTTTCCCACGGTGTACTCCTTGTAAGGTCGCAACAAAAATAATTTAATAATTCTGATTTGGACCACAACTTAAAAAAAATAATGGTATAAAACTATTTTCCGGGTTTTGTTCTTGCTGAAAAGCGGTGGTTTTGTTGCTAAGGGGCTTGTACGGGTTTTATTTTCCATAATGCCTTAACGCCTGCAGCGACTACGAGGTTGTGAGGCGGGGCGTAGGGGAATTCTTCTGTGGGGAAGTTCGTCCAGTGTTTTGTCGAAAATTGATAGAATTCCGAGGGCCTATACATCACTGCTATGACAGGGACTGTTTCCATGAATATTCTGTTGAGTTCCCTGTAGGCTTTTGTCAATTCCTTTTCGTCCGTAAGTGTCGGAATCAAGTTGAGAAGCTTTGTGACCTTAGAATTTTTGTAGCGGCCTTGGTTGGAAAAAGCTTCTTTCCCTATGGGACGGTATGCGACTTCGCTCATGATTTGATCGAATCGATCCCAAGGCGATGCTATTGTCGTTCTTGTGGATTGAGTCTTCATGGCGAGGTCGAAAGTCCCATGCCTCATGTCCAGGTCCCAAGTATTGTAGTCCACGAATTTTTCATTGGCTTCAATGCCTAGTTCGTTAAGCGTTGCTTTGATAACCCGAATGGCTTCTTCCCAGTCGTTCCATCCTTGAGTACATTCAAGGCTTATCGGGCGTATGGGAATTTTTTTCTTGTTGAGAAGCTTTCCTTCGCTGTTCCAGGAATAACCTGCTTGAGTTAAGATTTTTTTTGCTTTTTCGGTACTGAAGCTGTAACCATACTTGTTTGCATCTTCCTTGTTAAAATACTTGCTTTCAAAACCGAAGGGCAGAATGAACCCCGGCTGTATGATGGGGGTGTAGTTTGAAACGGCTTTTGCCTTGATTTTTTCGTAATCGATGGCGTGTGCCAAGGCTTTGCGAAACGCTATGTCGTTGAATGGTTCTCTTTGTGTGGCAATAATCAGAGTTGTTATAGAGCCCGGCAGGTGGTAGGGCTCGACTCTGCTCCATGCTCGAATACTGTCCTTCGCCTTCTCCCAAATTCTAGGCATATAGCTGGAGGATATGTCTATGTTTCCCTTGGTCATTGCGTTGTTGCAGGAATTGTTGTCTTCGTAGATGGAGTGAATTATGTATTTTGGGGCAGGGTCCAGGTTGTTGTATTTAACTTTTCCCCAGTAATTAGGTTCTCTTTCGAGGACGATTTTGTCGGGTGCATAAGTTTTAAGATTATAGGGGCCGGAAACGATTGGATGGGAATCGTTTTTAAACTCCTTTATTTTTTCCATGCTGTAGGTTTTACCGGTCCTTGCTGATTTTAGGAGCGGTTCAAAGACGGATTTTGGCAAAATGGATGTTTCTGCGATGGCTTGGAGTATGATGAGCGGATTTCTTTTTTTTGCCAAGTGGAATGTAATGTTGTTATCTTGGTCCGCTGTAATTTCTTTGAGGAATGTCCAGCTGTTGTGCCTGGATGTAGGAAGCAGAGAATCTATCTTGAATGTGTAAAGGACATCGTCTGTTGTAACTGGTGTTCCGTCATTCCAATGAGCTCGAGAATCAAGGTGGACTGTTATGGATGTTTCTGCCTGTGAGTAGGAATCCGCAAGCATTGGCTCAAGTTCGTTGTTCAGCGGATTGTAAGTAAGCAGGGATTCGTACATGAGACGGATGTTGCCATCGACGGGAAAATTGGGATCCGGGTCCAGCGGATTGAACGTGGAGGGGGAGGCCCAGTCAAATCCTCCGATGTATAGGGTCTCGTTTCTTGGATATTCAGACTTTTTTTGGGGGACGGCTGGCTTTGCTTCCTTTTTCTCATTTTCACAACCGGATACAATGATGGCTAGCATGAGTAAGGACATAAGCCACTTTAAGGCTTTATGTGTCTCAAAAAAGCACATGACGCATCCTTGGTGAATAATTGAAAGTTCAAAAGAAAATGTAATGTTATTTTAATATTTTGGCTACCTTTGCGGAATAAAAAACATGAATAAACGACTCTATCGGACTCTATTCTAAAATAAACAATAAATGACTTTGAAATTGCTTTTTGATGTATTCGTCTTTATTCCAATCTATTCTATTTCAATCGCCTAGGCTTGGTAGAAATCTGCTAGTTTGTAGGAGGCTCGGGAATGAAATGTTATAAGGAAAAGCCGTAAAGCAGACGTTTAGGTGAGGCGCTGAAGAGAGTGTGGTTCAGGATGAATGGGGTTCCCGCACCACCGGGAGTGTTATAGCGTTTCTGTATTTTCCCGTCTTTGAGCGATATTGCGATGACTTCGGAGCCTTGATCTATCCAAAGTGCATCTTCGTGGAGAAGGGGCTTTGAAAAGATTGAATTCTTTCCTTGGAATTTCCATAAAGGGGTTCCGAGACTGGAGTAGAGCAAAATTGATTGATCGGATAGTGTTACCAGAATACGGCTTTCTCCTTGGAACTTGAATGTCTGTAACGAGTTTATAGGAGATTCCATTAAAATTTGGGTTGGCGGCTGTTCGTTTTGCTTTTCATTGAACAGGCATAGCTTGTTTGTATTTGTTGCTAGAACTAAAATGGAGTCTATGCTAGCCAGTTGCAATACGCTTGTGGGGATTCTCCTTGATGTTCCTTCAAGGTTTTGTCCACTTTCGTCGTCTATTGAAATCATTTCGCCGTCTAGATTGCAAAGTTGCAAATGGTTGCTTTTAGTCATGTAGAAGGGGATGGAGAAGACCTTGCGGCTCCAGAGAAGCTGGTTGTCCGTTTTACTGATTTTCAATAAAAAGCCGTTCCACGTTGTAACGTAGATTGCGTTTTCGGCTATGTTTATGCCGAAGGTTTTCCCAGGTAATTGAAGCGTTGTCTTGGCGAGATCCTTGTTTAGGTCAAAAAAGCTGATTTGGTAGCCTGAAGACATGGCTAGAATATTTTCACGGCTTTCGATGACGGGAGCCTCGCTTGTTTTGCCGAGATTTCTGCTCCATCGCAATTCTCCAGTTTCAGCATTGATGCATAAGAGTCTTTCCGCAGCGGGATCCACTGTGAAAAGATTCTTTCTGGTACCGAAAAACTGAGGATAGACTGTTTTGGGGGATACGTTCAGCAAATTGACGAATTTTGCCCCGATGACTTTGCTGTAATGTCCAAGGATGAGGTTTGTCGCTTGTGGATTGCTGATGGAAAACCTAACAGCTTCGGACCAGGTTCTTGTTCGCTCTTTTTCTGAAGCTCCTTTTCGTTCTTGGTAAAGAGCCTTGAAAAACCATGCCTCGGCATTTCCTGGTTCCTGCTTGATGAGCGAGTCCAGCAGGGCTGGCATTTCGTCCCATTTCCCGATTTCTGAAAGCTTTGCGGCCCTATACGCCAGTCTGCTTGAGTAAAGCTCGCGTTGACCGTAGTAGTTAGCTGATATGGAATACAGCTTGTTGTCGCCGAAGTTCAGATAAATACGATTGCTGATTTTCAAGGGCTTCTGTGCAAGAGGCTTTGCGAAGTTGAAGTTCCATAAAGGTCTAAGCAGCGTATCGACCGTGACTAAGGCGCCCTCGTTTGAAAAAAGTCCGAGGGTTCCTTGCGCTAAGGGGACTATTGTTGATGCGTCGCTATAGGCGCTGATAATCAGCTTCCCTGATTTCATGCTGACAAGTGTTATTTTGCCGGTCGCTTCCAAAATTGCAATTTTGTTCTCGAAGGGAAGCATGCTGTCGATATTCCCTATGGGAATCTTCCAGGTGGCTGTGGTGCTTGTTTTAGGGTCGTATCGGAAGAGACTTCCTCCGGATGCTAAAAAGATGCTGTTCTTATGAATGTAAATGTGCTGAATCGCATCGTATTTGGCGATAGAAAATAATTCTGTGCCGTTTAATGAAGATATAAAGTGAAGGGCGTTGTCGGGACAGTTGAAAATGTAGTATTCGCTTCCGAACTTTTGATTGTGGACTTGGCAGTTGCTGTACTTGTTCTTTGCCTGCGAGACGATTCCTTTTTTATTGATGATGAAAATGTCCTTTTTGTTTTGGACCAGAGCCTCGTTGTTAAATACGTTTATTCCTGTGACGTTGCTGATGGGGTAAGATTGCTGAGGCTCCTTTTCATTGAATGGCTTGAAGAAAATGGAATCCTTGGAGTTCTTCTGAAGCCAAAGCCCTTTCATGGAAATGTCCAAAAATGAGGTCTCTTCGGGAATCTCTATGGAAAAGGTAATTAGACTGTCGTTTTCAATTTTACCGAGAGAGCCGTTCTCGAACAGGACATTGGCGTCGTTTCCCTCAAATATTTTTTTGATAGGAGATTTTAGTGGAATGACGTTTTTTAGAAGGCGTTCGGTGGATGAATTTGTGGCTGCGTCTCGTGCGGCTAGCCAGTAAGCTAAATCCGTTTTATTCGTCGTCTGGAGACTTTGAGTATAGTAGTTGTTGGCAAGAGTGTTGTTTTCTGCCAACTCGTATATCTTGCCTAGATATAAGTTTGCTGTTTCCCTGTCTTCGCTGTCCCCCTGCTGGGTTACTTTTTCTAAAAGTCGGATTGCCTCATCGGAGCTCCCCTTCATTTCAAAAAGATAGATTGCCTCCTGAATTGTGGATGCCATTTTTACAGCATAAGCCTGGTTGAAGAAAAACGCGGTCAGGGCAAGAACCGCTAGAGTTCCTGTCTTGATGATACGATTTTCTTTTGAACAGACTTTATACATCGAATTTGTAGCCGGCTCCGCGGATGGAAAGAATGATTTTGGGGTTTGCCTGATCCACTTCGATTTTTTTGCGAAGGTTGACAATGTGATTGTCTATGGTTCTTGTAGAGGGCATGTTGTCGGGGGTGTATCCCCAGATATCCTGCAGAATGTCTTCGCGCAAGACGACTTCACCTCGATGCTGCCAGAAGTACTTGAGAATCTGGAATTCCCTGGCGGACATTTCTATAGGAACGCCGTTCTTTGTGGCGACGTATTTTTTGAAATCGAGATGAATATCGCTGAAATCGATGGCATCTTGTGAATTTTGCGGAATCTTCGGCTGCACATTGACTTCTACGCGGCGGAGAAAGGCCTTGACGCGGGCGAGTAATTCGAGAATGGAAAAAGGCTTTGTTACGTAGTCGTCTGCGCCCATTTCGAGTCCCGCGACTTTACTGGTCTCCTCGGTTTTGGCCGTGAGCATGATGATGAAAGTTTTCGGATGTTTCTTACGAATGACACGGCAGACTTCAAATCCGCTTTTCTTTGGAATCATGAGATCGAGAACGACCAAATGCGGATTGAATGAATCTGCCTTGGCGATAGCTTCCTCGCCGTCTCCGGCGGTTTCAACGATGTAGTTTTCCAGTTCGAAATTGTCCTGGAGTCCTAGTCGTATGATTTCCTCGTCTTCGACGATTAGAATTTTGTACTGCTGCATAATCATTCTGCCTTTTTGAATCTCACGGAAAAAGTCGAGCCTTTCCCTGGTTTGCTGGTGAGGGATATTGCTGCCTTGTGGGAATCGGCTACTCGTTTTACAATAGCAAGCCCCAGTCCGGAACCTTTTGTGCTGCGAGTCATTTCGTCACCGACTCTATAAAAATCATTAAATATATTTTTTTGTTCTGAAGAAGGAATGCCGATACCTGTATCTGATACGATAAATGCGGCCCGGCTTTCCTCGTTTATGACGCTTATGGTGATGTCGCCAGGTGCGTTTGTATATTTAATTGCATTCTCGATGAGGTTTTGCGCCAAGCTGTACAAGGCTGTGTAGTCGCCCATGACGAACACATTTTCGTCAAATTTCGTATGGAATGTGAGACCTTTCTCGACACCGATATCTTCGACGTTGTCAAAGACCTTTTGTACGCACGCTGTCAAGTCCAGCTTTTCCCAGTGGAAACCGCCCTTGCCGTGCTCCATTCTGGTGTAGTTCAAAATGGCGCCTATCAGATTCTCAAGTCTGGTCGATTCTTTTTCGATAAGTCTTGAGTATTCCTGAATTTTCTCTATTTTCTGTACTCGTCCACGGGCTATCATTTCGGCGAACATCTTGATTGATGTCAGTGGCGTTTTTAGTTCGTGCGATACGCTGGAAAGAAAGTTCGCCTTCATTGCTAAAAGCTTGTGCTCTTGAACGATGAAACGGAACATAAAAATGGAACCTAGGAGAACTGTGATGAGCGAGAACATTAAAAGTCCGTACATCATGAACATGCGCTTGCGCGATTCCTGCTTGATTTCGTTCATGTCCTTGTCGTACAGGGTCAGGTCCCAGTCAAATATGTTTTCGAGGTGAGTCAGATTGAGAATCTTGGTGCTGTCGGGAACTGTGCCGAGAATGAGCCGCTTTTCCGGACCTTCAGTAATGGAGAAGGGAATGTTCTTCCAACTTTGGATGACATTCTTGACTTTTGAAAGAAGCCTTTCCTTGTAAGGGTCGTTTTCTATTTTTGCTATGATGACCTGGTCTCCTGAAAGGCGCGGATAGCCCATTTTCAGGAAGGCAGTCCCGTTTTCCACGGAGTATGCTATGCCATCCTTGGATGCGACTTCTTTTTCCAGTAGAAACTTGACCTTTTCCTTGTTGCTGAAAAGAATGTCCATGTAGCCAAGTTGTCGATTGAAATTTTCGCGAAGGTTCCAAAAGTTCTCGCGTTTTTCTTCGCTGAGATTCTCAAAAGAAAGTATCTGGGTGAATGTGGACTCAAAGAAAAATCGTGCCGAAGGAAGGTCTTCTATGTTGTCGTTTTGCAGGAATTCGTTCAATACGCGGAGGCAGTAGTCCTCGGCTTCGGAGTGCTTCTTTTGTTCAACTAGTATCTCGAAATGGAGCAGGTTCACGGAACGGGTCAGGTCCGGATGGAGATAGCCCTGCTTGTGTGGATGCTGTTCCAGGGTTTTGAGAAGACGTAGCGCTTCGTCGTACTTTTTTGTCTTATAGGCTATTCTGATGAGACCTAGTAGATTTTGAATTTGGTCGTCATACGTCTCGAACGGAGCTCCCATCAGTCGTGTTGTTCTGGAAAGGACCGCTGCCTGTGGAATATCTGTCCCGTATTCCTCTTGATAGAGAATCTTTTCAATTTTGCTTGGAACGCTTGTTGAAAAATTCGAGGATACAGAAAAATGCTTTGATGAAATATCCGGGTAAACGAGGACGCCCTTGTTGAAAAGGAATGTTGCCTCGATGCCGTTTACCGACTTGAACGGAGTCGCGTTTCCAAAGTCCAGCAGGTTATGCGGTTGCTCGTACAGAAATATGGAGGCCGTCTTTATTTCTTGGAACAGCTTGTTCTGTTCCTGTTGTAGAGTTTCTTTTAGTTCTCTTTGGAACGAGGCTCTGCTTTCGTCAAAGTTTTTCTTGGTGAGGAACGCTTCGTTTTGAATGTTGCGTACGCTCAAAAAAGAAAGAATCGCCGTAGGAAGGACGATTCCCCCAGCGAATAGAGCGAAAAATAAAAAATTGCTGCGAGATATTCGCATGGAAGTCTCTCGTCCTTAGAAGGGGAGATGTGCGGACAGCTCTGGGTATTTTAGAATAATAACACTGCTGACCATCATGATGGCAAGCAGCATTATTGCGTAAACAATGATGTGCAAAAGATGCTTAATCACCTTGCTACGTTCGCTTTATGAGTGATGGATACTTTATGTCCCGGTTCGACCCTTCTGCTTGGAGAGTAAATTTCACGGACTAGGACTGCCGATTCGTTTTCTCCAGCTCTTGCAATGACTCCACGTCCAAGCAGACGCGGCGGAAGGCTCTTGTCGGAGACGTCTTCTTCCCAGATAGCGATAGCATCACCTGTATTGTAGCCTTGTTTGATTCCCCTATCTACAAGGATGTAGGCGAAGGAACCAATGATGAGCATCGGATCCATGGTATAACGGATCATGCCCATGTCTTCAATTTTGGCTTCCGCAATTTTAGAATATCCAGTGACATTCAAGATATCAAGAGGCTTTTTGAGACGAGCCTTGGATATGTTAATTTTGATTTCGCGGAAACTTTGGACAATCCTTGCTCTGGAGAATGAGTCGCCGACGGCAGTAATCTTTGCATAGCCGGAGAGGCGGAGCAGGGCATATTTGTCAAAGTCGCTTCCATTGCGTGTAGGTACTTCGATTGCTTTGGCTTCAACAATTTCAACCATATCGCCTTTTTTCAAGTCGCTGTTGGTCTTTTTGCCGATACCAACGAGAACCTCGTTTTCGGGAATGTGAATAATCGGTTCCTTCTTTTCACCGGAGCGGATGGAGAAGAAGCGTTTATCCTTTTTGAGGGAGTCTATGGTGTAGATTTCCGGAGCGAGAACCTGATAGTAGCCGTTGAAAATTTTCGGCTCGGAACGTTTTTCAAAGAAGTAGGAATCGGCTTCTCTTTTTTTGCGTTCCTTTTTATCCTTGTCACGGAGGTTTCCGAGCATGGATTCGAAATCTCCATTGCGCTCGTCGCTTTCGTCGCAACCGACTGCAGCGACTCCTTTCGGCAAGTTGGAATCGGCCACCGCCGCTTCGCATGGGAATTTTTTCCCAGTTCTCAGAACGTTTTCATTTACGCCTTCGCCAAGGTTGAGGGAATCTCCTGGATAGATCCAGTGGGGATCCTGGATGTGCCTGTTGTTTTCCCAAAGGTCGGGCCACGCAAACGGGTCGTGTAGGAACTCGTCACTGATGTCCCAAAGGGTATCTCCCTTTTTGACGACGTATGCGGATGCAAGCAGGGCTGTAAGACCGAGGCAGATTGAAGCACATTTTAAAAATCGCATAGTTATCCCTAAGTCTAATTTTTAAGAAATCATGTCGCAATAAAATTGCTTTTGAGGCTTGGGTAGTGCACATGCAGGCATGAACACCGCTTTAGCCTTAGTTTTCATTCAATAATTTAATCTTTTCTTTTTTTAAAAGATGGTGTTTTTTGAACAAAATGGGGTATATCCGCCATTTTTGATGCATTTATGAGCTCTTTGGGGCGTTGAACGTTCCTAGACCTGGATGCTGCATTGGCATTTTGCCCCAATAATCCGGCTCTGTCAGGCACAAAGAGGAACAGAACGTCTAGCTTTCCGCATCCTGGTTCTAGGTAGAGCGGAATGCTTTTGCGTAAAACGTATCCTTCATTGCGGAAATGCTTGATTTCCCTTGCTGCAACGGTGAGATCCGAAGTCTGCATGAGAATGCGTTCTGGTCGTGATGCGGCCATCGTCTGTTCAACTCCTTGTGGCAGTCCTTCGCCATCAGGTAAATTGAAGTAGAAAGTCCATCTTCCTTCATTTTCCTTTTTGTCAAAGAATTTTAGAAGCGACTTGGAGTCGAAAAGGCTACGATGAAAGCGCATGTTCTGGTTTGCGGAGTATTGGGCGTTCATCTTAGAAGAAAGCGAGGCCGCCTCCCGACAGTCCATGGAGTCTACACTTTTAAAGAATGGGGAAAGCGAGGCGCCGATATAGGTGGATGAAGAATAAAATTCAAAAAAACGGTCTTCCGGATTTGGGTGGATGGCGTCCTTGATTCTGGCTGGGAGAGAAAGCCAGGCGTCCTTGATACGAGGGGCCCAATCCAGAACGTGCATGCAGAATCCGGTATTTCCGATGGGCATAAAGTTACTTCCGAAAATCGCTTTGGTTTCAACTCTTACAGGTGTCGTGGAAGCGGGGTCGAATAATACGTCTGGAGAACATTGAATTTGGTGGCAGCTGATGATTTCAGGGCAGGAGTGCTCAAGAAAGTTGACAAAAGTCTTGAGTCCATGGGCGGAGAGCTTGCCTTTGACGTTAATCTGGACTAGCATTGCGAACCGACCGTCACCTACGGCACGAATCCAAATTTGTTGCAGAGCCTTCTTGAATATTCTAAGATGCTCTTTGTGAATTTGTTCGTTAATTCGGTTGACAAGCTCTAAGGTCTCCATCCCTTGTGCAGGAGATTCAATGCGCAAACTTTCCTGGTTGCCACGGAATGTCTTTACGATTCTCCAGTCGCAATGTTCGGGAACGGCGTCTTTTGTATACCAGGCTTGCATTTTTCCCGGTATTCTTTCATTTTCAACCCAGGCATTTAACTGATTCTTTAAGTCTTCCTGGGTAAGGATTCTTTTGACAGCGACTTTAGCCTTGGGTGTTTTTTCCACTTCGCCTTGCTTTGTTGGGACGGCTTTTGAGGAATAGCGGTATTTGCCTGCAATTTGGACTTTGGGGGCTACGTGCTTATCTTGGCTGAACTTGTTTGATCTTTTGAACATAGTGTTTGCTGTTTTTTAGACGATGAATCTCGGGTAAATCCAGGAACATTCCCTGGCGAGTGTCTTTGGAAATTCGCGGAAGGAACCGTTAATTTGATAAAGGTTCAGACAGCCTTCTACGGGTGAGAGCGAAAGGACGCTGTCGGCTCTGGATTCCAAATAGGGGTATTCGTTTGTGTTGCAGGTGGAGACGACGGCACATCCGGTAAGGGCTATAATCATGTCTATCATCTGCATCAGGTTCTGGTGCGGTGAGCCACTGAGCCTTGTTGATTTTGGGTTGTGCAGAACGGAAGAAATGGGATCGATGAATACGACCTTATAGTCGTGGTTCTCCATTTTTTTTGCGCCCTGGATTCTTTTGGCGATAAATTGCGCTGTTTCGATGGGGGATAGAGCGGCCCCGCGCAGATTTAGAAAGCCGAATTTCGGGGTGCTCGCATTGAGATTTCTTTGGTTCCCAAGCATGTAGAGGCGGTTTAGGAATGTGGACCTGGTGAGTTCCAGGTTGATGAACAGCACGTCGTTGGAATGCGTCGTATTTCCGAGCCAGTCTTCACCATGGCAGATGGAGAGGCCCATGTCCAATAGAGCCAGGGATTTGCCGCTTTTCGGTGGAGCTGTAAGTAGGAAGAATTCTCCGGCGCGCAGGAAATTGTCTATGATGGTTGTGTCTTTTTTGGGGGCTTCCTCGCTGTCGCTGGCAAGTTCGATGAGGGGCTTGCCGTCAAGAGAATATTCGACCCACTGCTGCCATTCCTTGAAATTCTTGGCGCCCTGCTCAAGAGCAATTAAGTATTGCTGCTTGCCTCCGCGAAGCACGCCTGGCATGCGTACCATCTGGTTCGGGTTGCGGTTGGCGGCGTCTACCTTGAACCCCTGGGAATCAAGAGTGTTGAAGAGAAAGTCTACTCTTTCGTTGTATTCGTCCTGATCGTTTGCTCCGATTTTAATCCAGGCCTGGACTGAGTTTGCGCCTGTGTTGACCAAAGCTGCGCAGGGCAGGTTAAGAGCTTTGTAGTAGGCCAGCTGCTTTGCAAGAGTCATCTTGGGGTTATCGACGACTGCGTAACGATAGTGCCAGCTTTCATCTGTAGCCTGTTCACCGCCCTTGACTGCGTTGATGCAGAGGAGGGCCCCTTCAGGGCCGTCCAGTTGCTTCATGATTTTCTTGATGGCGTTGTCTTGACCAACGATGTTCGATACCAGTTCCGAGGTGGTGTTTGGGGTGTCGGAAATTTTGAATTCAATGGTTTCGTCAATTTCGAATACGGCGTCCAGAAGTTTGGCGAGGTCTTTACGCCAATCGGCGGCTGGCCATGGAATAGAAAGAGCTTCCGGATCAATCTTGAAGTTTTGGAGCAATTCCAGGGATTGGGAGTCCAGTCCGAGTGAAAGCATTTGCTCCATAGGGATCATGCCCGGGGCGATTGGGGTGATAATCGCCTGGTTGACGTTTGCTGAAACGGACGAAATATTTTGCTGGCCGTTTTTGCTTATTGGTTGGTTATTGGTCTGCTGATCCAGCTGGATTGTCTTTTTTTCTTCGGGGCGTTCGGTATTACGCTTTTCCGGGGAGAAGGCTCTACGCAGAATTTGTTCCGCTTCGTCTGCTGATAGACCGTCGTCTTGCGCTTTCCCTCCCAATTGGAAGGCTGCATCCATATATGTCCAGCCTTCTTCGAGGGCTGCTTCGCCAGCTTTGAACAGTTCTGTTTTTAGCTCACTTATGCTGTATTTCTTTTTGAGGAAGGTGTTGATTATAGTTTTTGGACTTTCCATGGACAGCCTCTAGATAATAAATTCAATGTTCAATGTAGATTTTTTTTTTCATTTTAACTTTTAAAATTTGTTTTCATGAAGAAAATATGGGCGAGTCGTGATGACCGTGAACCAGTAGTTGCGTTTTTACTATCTTTTAGGCGAAAATTTTCAAAGGATATTTATGGAAATCCCCGAATCTTCGAATTTTATACAGGATATCATCGTTAACGACCTCCAGACGGGCAAGCGCGACCATGTGCTGACCCGCTTTCCTCCAGAACCGAACGGCTACATCCATATCGGGCACGCTAAATCCATCTGCCTGAACTTCGGTACCGCAAAGAAGTTCGGCGGCGTTACGAACCTCCGCTTCGACGACACGAACCCGACCAAGGAAGACGTAGAATACGTTGATTCCATTCGTGAAGATGTGAAGTGGCTTGGCTTTGATTGGAAGGCTGAATTTTTTGCAAGTGACTATTACGACCAGATTTATTCCTTCGCCGAAAAGATGATTGAGATGGGCAAGGCCTATGTCGAGGATTTGAACCGCGACGAAATGCAGGAATACCGCGGAAACGATGCCGGCAAGCCGAGCCGCCCGAGCCCGTACCGCGACCGCAGTGTCGAAGAGAACATGAAGCTCTTCCACGAAATGCGCGATGGCAAGTATGCTGATGGCGAACGCTGCCTCCGTGCAAAGGTTGATTTGGCAAGCCCGAACATGAACATGCGCGATCCGGTCATCTACCGCATCAAGCACTGCACTCATCACCGCACTGGCGACAAGTGGTGCATCTACCCGATGTACGACTTCGCTCACCCGATTTCTGACTGGATTGAAGGCATTACGCATTCTATCTGCACCTTGGAATTTGAAGCTCACCGCCCGCTGTACGACTGGTTCCTGATTGAACTTGGCTTGCAGAACCGCCCGCAGCAGATTGAATTTGCTCGCTTGAATTTGACATACACCATGATGAGCAAGCGCAAACTCCTTGAACTTGTGCAGACGAAGGCTGTGATGGGTTGGAATGACCCGCGTATGCCGACTGTTTGCGGGTTCCGCCGCCGTGGCTTTACCCCGAGCTCCATTCGCGAATTCTGCAGCCGCATTGGTGTTTCCAAGGCCGATTCCATGGTGGATGTGAATCTTCTGTACTTCTGCATTCGTGAAGAACTCAACCAGACTGCTAACCGCGTGATGGCCGTAATCGATCCGGTAAAGGTTGTCATCGACAACTGGGAAGACGGCAAGGTCGAAATGATTGAAGTCGAGAACAACCCGAACGATCCGAATGCTGGCAAGCGCATGGTGCCGTTCGGCAAGGAACTTTACATCGAAGCTGACGACTTCATGGAAGAACCGCCGAAGAAGTACTTCCGCTTGAAGCCGGAAGGCGAAGTCCGCCTGAAGGGTGCATACTTTGTAACATGCAAGAGCGTTGAAAAGGATGCAGACGGCAAGGTGACTTTGATTCACTGCGAATACGACCCGGCAACGAAGGGTGGCGAATCTCCGGATGGCCGCAAGGTGAAGGGCACCATCCACTGGGTCAGTGCTGCACATGCAGTCGATGCCGAAGTGCGCCTCATCGATAACTTGTTTACACTCGAAGATCCGTCCAACGTTCCTGAAGACAAGGATTGGCATGACTTCCTGAATCCGGAATCCATGGTCATTAAGCAGGCCAAGCTTGAACCGTGCCTCGCCGATGTAAAGTTCGAGGACCGCTTCCAGTTCATGCGTCAGGGCTATTTCTGCCTCGATAGCGTCGATTCCAAGCCGGGGCACCTGGTGTTCAACCGCACCGTGGGCCTTAAGGATTCGTTCAAGATAGGCTAAAAGAGTCTCCTTTAAATGAACAATCCCCGAGAGATGAAAATTTCTCGGGGATTTTTTTAGTAGACAGTAACTGAACTGCTGTCATAAACTGTGCAATAGGCGCTTGGTGGTCGATGCCTATGACGTCAGCCGCTTCACTCGCCTTACGCATTTGTGTTCATTGCTCAATCCCCCGAGTCAAGCTCGGGGTCTCGTGCCAACAGCATGCAAGGTTATGAAGCAGCAAAATGCTTGCATTTTTATTTTCGAGCGCCAGGTTTGGCATTTATGCCATGTCCAGGCAACAATGCGCAAGCGAATCAAGCAATCATAAACTCGTTTACGATTATTTGTGAGCGCAGCCATGGACGCTGAAAGCGTCCACCTTGGCCACTTCACTCGCCTTACGCATTTGTGTTAATTTCCCTTTTGTAGGCTTTTTTTGTAGTTTAGTCGGGAAGAACGTCTTTTTTTTGTTTATAAAACTTTGTAAGATGTATTTTTAGAATAAAAAATGGAGGTTTTACATGATTCAACATGTATGTTCTTATGGTAGAAGCATGAAGCATTTGTGGCTTGCTGTCATGTTCGCTATGATGTTGCCTTTTGCGTCACAGGCGCATGCGGCTTACTCGGCTTCGGAATTGGATACGCTTGTATCGACGATTGCACTTTATCCAGACCCGCTTTTGGTTCATGTGCTGAATGCGTCAATGTATAGCGACGATATTCCTTCGGCAAATGCCTTTGCCCAGGCGCATAAATATGAAAAGGGCGAAGATTTGGCTTATGCCATAGAAGATGCTCGCTTGGATTATGATGAAAGCGTCATCGCCTTGATTCCGTTTCCTGATGTTCTGCGCAAGATGGCTAAATACCGTACATGGACGGCGCAGTTAGGATATGCAGTGAGATATCAGAGAGACGATGTCTTTGCTGCTGTACAGCGTTTGCGCGTTGTTGCCTATGATTATGGGCATTTGAGGAGCAACGAATGGGTCAATGTCGGTACGGATGGTTATGTGACAATTGATCCCGTCAAGGAAAATTATGTCTATGTTCCCGAGTACAATCCTCACTATGTGTTCTACGCTGCTGCTGATAATGTCTTGCGTGTACGTTATGCAACGGGAATCTTGCTTGGTGCCTGGTTCTTCAATTGGGGATGGGAACCTTTTGCGTATGACTGGAGGTTCCATCGCCCGATTTATCGCTATGGTCGCAGCAATAGGTTGCCTCCTCCGCGTCATTATTACAATGATTATCCGCATCGTTTTGGGCACAATCCTCCTCCTCCGTCAAATCGTATTGGCCACAATCCTCCTCCTCCGTCAAATCGTATTGGCCACAATCCACCGCCACCGTCAAATCGTATTGGCCACAATCCACCGCCACCGTCGAACCATATTGGCCACAATCCTCCGCCACCGTCGAACCATATTGGCCTCAATCCACCTCCGCATTCTGACCGGGGCAATCCTCCGATGATGCGCGATGATAGAAATCATCGAGATGATTTTGGTGGGCGTCCGGGACAGGATCGCTACAGAAACCAGCCTTCGCAGTATCAGGGAAATGGAAATCCGCCTCCATCCAATCCTCCTTCGAGTAGAAGACCGTCTTATGATGATAATGGCGGTAGCAATCATCATTTCGATGCTGGTAGACATGGAGGAAGTGAAGGGGGCCGACATGGAGGTGATGATCGCAGGGGGGGGAGCGCACCTTCACATCATTCCTTTGGTGGAAGAAAATAACGGTTTATTGTTTTACAGTTTTGAAAAAGTCCTGGCTTTTGCTGGGGCTTTTTCTTTTATATTTGAGGGTATGAATGAAAAGAAAGAAATGGTTCCGCTAAAACTTGTGACGGTGAAACATCGTCCAGAACGAAAATGGAAAATGGAGGAACCTGGAACATGGCCTCTTTTTTTACAGTTTCTGTTTTATCCGAAGCCCTTGGGAAAAGAGCAGTTCTTTTCGTTGCGAATTGTAATCTGGATTGCTATGATTTTTTTCAGTGTCCAGATATGGCGTGAAGGCTATGATGCGTGGATAATGAATTTTCTGCATTGTATCAACTTGCCTGTTCACGAGGCTGGACACGTTGTCTTTGGATTCTTTGGTAGTCGGTTGCTGACGACTCTTGGGGGCTCTTTATTCCAGGTGATGATGCCGCTTGTTTTTTGCTTTGCCCTGTGGATAAAACCACGTGATATTTTGGGTGCTTCTGTCGGATTATGGTGGGCGTTCCAAAATTGTGTAGATGTGGCAATGTATATAGGCGATGCCTTGCCGATGAAGTTGCCTTTGATAAATGGAGTGACGGGGGCCGAGTCTCCGTATGGTTTTCACGATTGGAACTATATTCTGGGAGAAACTGGAAAGCTGATTTATTACGATGATATTGAAAGATGGGTTCTCCGCATCGCTTTTGTTGGCATGTTCCTCTGCATTCTATGGGCTGCCTGGAGCTTGTTTTATTACAGATTTTATCAGCGTAAGGATTCCAAGAGCTTGATTTAACGGCTGATTTTGCTGCAGATGGGGCAGTCTTCGTTCTTGTGGCCGCGAGCCTTGCAGTAGTTGCGACCGAAGTAGATGATTTGCAGGTGGCGCCTTTCCCATTCGTTTTCGGGGAAGGCCTTTTTTAAATCCTTTTCGGTTTGTTCCACGGAACTTCCGTCGCTGAGGTTCCAGCGTTCGGCGAGGCGGTGAATGTGGGTATCAACAGGGAAGGCGGGCTTTTTGAAAATGTGGCTCATGATGACGCTCGCCGTCTTGTGACCCACGCCAGGGAGGCTTTCCAATTCTTCGAAGGTGTGGGGTACTTCACCGCCGAAGCGTTTTTGCAGTTCCGAGGATAAATTAAAGATGCTTCTGCTTTTGGTGTTGAAGCATCCGCAGGGCTTGATGATTTCTGCGATTTGCTCGATGCCGAGTTTGAGCATCTTGCTAGGTGTATTCGCTTTTTTGAAGAGTTCCCTGGTGACTTGGTTGACGCGGATGTCGGTACATTGGGCGCTCAGGACGACGGCGACAAGCAGTGTGTAGGCGCTAGAGAAGCTTAGGGGAATTGGCGGGTTAGGGTACAGTTCGTCTAGGGTTGCTCCGATGAATGCGATTCGTTCAGATTTTTTCATAGGTGTACAGCCTCTTGATTAGACGAAAGACGATAGACGAAAGAGTTTGCGTCTGGAAAGGCGAAATCGGTGTGAGTTTTGTGGTGAGTGCGCAGCCGCGGACGCTGAAAGCTTCAGCCACAGTTTACTTTAACGCTGTTAAACGTCCCTTGTGAAGTCCTGCTGCATGTTGAAACTGGGCATTTCGTCATGCGGATGGCCGACTTGGACTGCGGGGACGCCTGCGTAAGTGGTGTGTGCCGGGACATCGCAGAGGACGACTGCACCGGCTCCGATCTTTGCTCCATCGCCAATGTGGATGTTGCCGAGCAGCTGCGCATGGGCTCCCAGCATGACGCCGTCACCGACTTTCGGATGGCGGTCGCCGATTTCGTTGCCTGTACCGCCGAGGGTGACGCCGTGCAGGAAGCTGACGTTGTTGCCGACTGTTGCCGTTTCGCCGATGACGATGTTCGTTGCATGGTCAATCAGGAGGCCGTGGCCGATTTTTGCAGCGGGGTGGAAGTCCATGCCGAACTTGCGGCTGATGATATTCTGGAGCATCTTTGCCGGAAAATGGCGATTTTCTTCCCAGAGTTCATGGGCGACGCGGTAGGCTTGCAGACCTTGGAAGCCCTTGAAGAGGAGGAGCGGTTCCAGGTGGCTTGTACAGGCGGGGTCGCGCATGACGGTTGCATGCAAGTCCTTGGTTGCCGAGACGAGCAGGCTCGGGTATTTTTCGTACATGGCGCTGAACATTTTCTCGAGTTCGCATCGATCGATGACTTCGCCAGCCAATTGACATGCCAAGGTGACGGAAAGCATATCTGCAAAGTTCTTGCGGCTGAGGACCTGTTCCTGAAGCATCAATTTGGAGAGAGGTTCCGTAAGGACCAACTCTTGCGCTTCCTTGCGAAGAATAATTTCCATTTCATCTGGTGTCATAGTAGCCCAAATATAGTAAAACCGCATGTGATGCGGCTTGATATTGTGATGCCTTGTTGTCAGGGATTAAAGCAAGCCTTTGTTGGAAAGGGTTGCTTCGGAAGGGAGCGGCGGAAAATAGCCTTGTGTACGGAGAACTGCTAGAATTTTGAGCTGTTGAGGCAGTTTTTCCTTGAAGAAATCCTCTATGACGAAGGTGGGAATTTGTTTTTGGGGTTTGAATGGTGGTGGGACGTCTTCGTAATCCCCAAGCTGCCATGCGGCAAATAGTTTTTCCAAAAATTCACTCCACGGGAACTTGTCCGTGGGCTTGAGAAGGATTCGCGCTGGTTTGAGGTTATCCCTTGCGTCTAGGAGAAGGCTGCCTTCCTTGAAGCATAAGTAAAGTGCTGCTTGGCGCTTTTCGTTGTTTGTGGCGGGTTGAGCCGGAATGTCTAAAATGAGCTGCATTGAGTCAAGTTAGGTGGCGCTGAGTTCTCGCTGAATTTGTGCGTATTGATGTTCCGAGATAGATGTAATCTTTAGAACCAAATCACGAGCGATCCCTGCCTTAATCAGAGCTTTTGCGTAGTCAATATTACTTGGAATTGGCATTTTGACCCTTTTTTATTATTTCACTCGATAAAAAAGTAAAAAATAAATTTTTTAAAGGTATGCCTTGAATGAAAAACTTTTGTAAAATAATGAATTTTTCCTAGGCTTAAGTCTATGTGTGACAACGATTTAGACGAATAGGAAAATTTGCCCTTATTCGTTTTTTTTCTGTCTGAGGAAGATGTCTTCTAGAACAGGAAAACTTTTGCGGTATCTGATTTCTTCGTCCAAGTCCAGGTTTGCGGAGATAACTGTTTCTGTATTTTCGGAACCTTGAGCGAGAATGTACCCTTGAGGCGAGAATATGAGCGAACATCCTGCGTTGGCGTTTTCTCCCTGATGTCCTTCCAGGTCTGCTTTGTCGCGACCATAAGATGTTTGGGCGTTCTCCTTGCTGGTTTCGTCGTGCTGTGCGAGACTCAAGTCTGCATTATCTCTTGCAGTGAAGGATGTTCTTATCGATGTCACGCTGTTGACTGCGACTATATAGACTTGATTTTCGATGGCGCGCGCTCTAAGAAGTGTTTCCCAGTGGAGGTGCCGCTTGGCTGGCCATGATGCCTGTACCGTGATTAGGTTTGCTCCAGCACGGACTGCTTCGCGAAATAGTTCTGGAAAGCGTAAGTCGTAGCAGATGAAGGGGGCTATGTTCCATTCCTTAATTCTAAACAATGTAATGTCTTTTCCGGCGGAGAAAGATTCCTTTTCTGGAAAGAACAAGTTGACTTTATCGTAGGAGGCGAATTCTGTATAAATTTCGGGTGCATAGACGCTGGTGTGGTTTGTGGGCTTTTGTTGGTTTCCGGATAGGGATACGCCTCCTCCCATGACAAAGCAGGTAGTTTCATTTGCGATGCCGGAAAGAAATGCGGAAGTAGGTCCGGATTCGCTTGTCTTGAAATTTTCCGTGGCTAGGGAAATGTCGTGGGGAAGGTAGCCTGTTGCGAACATTTCTGGAAGGATGATGAGGCTGTCGCGTTTTGGTGCCGCTGCGCGAAGAAGCCTGCGTGCGGTTTCGAAATTCTTTATTTTATCCCCAGAAGAGGAATCCATTTGTATTAGATAGACGTTTAACATAAAAACCTGCCCGAATTTCTTTATAATCTATATAATATAGGGGATGTTGAACTTGATGAACTTTTTATTTGTGAATAATTATCTATTTTAGGGGATATGAACGTTCGTTTTTTTACAAGTTTTGTATTCTTTTTGGCTGCAAGCCTTTTTGCGGCCTACCCGATAACGATTATTGGTTCCGTGCTGGAGTCTCAATCGGATTTACCTATTGAAAATGTGCAAATTGCGTACCAATCTGGAAAAGGCATTGGTAAAACAAATTCTGCGGGACGTTTTGAACTGACGGTTGATTCCAAAAATGCAGCCTTGATTTTCAAAAAAGAAGGTTATGACAGTGTCTTTGTGGAACTTCAGGACTTCGCCGATTTGCTGGACATGGTGATTACCATGAGCACGAATGTCCGTGACCTTGGGGCAAGTACGATTGTTGGCGGAGGCGATGAAGGCGCCAAGTGGGATGTAGAACGTAAGGTAAATTTGGATAAACTTGAAGATGCTGCCGGTATGCGTTTTGACTTGACTGAGCATTTGAGTCAAATGCCCGGCATTTCCGGACAGAAGGATTTTAGCAGTGCTCTTTATTATGAAGGTTCTAGAGCGGAAGATGTGGCTTACCACTTGGGTAGGCTTCGCGTTCCCAATATGCGTCATTTGGATGTGGGCTTCCCAGGAAACCTATCTGTGATTAATCCTCATATTTTGGGTGGTATCGAAATCCATGACCATTATGGGAGCGGACCGCTTGGGCAGGGCCTTGCAACTTCTGTGCAATATCTTCCGGAACAGACCGAAGGCAAATGGGGCTTGAAGGGGGCTGCGAGCACAACGCTGAGAGAGGTGGTTGTTGACGCTCCGCTGTTCTTCTGGGATAGTTTCCGCTTTGCGTTTAGAATTCTGGATGATGAAATGCTGAAAAACCTTGGTGAAAAGTTCTTTACAGAATTTCGCAAACGTGATGGGGACTGCTCTGAAAACTGCAAGGTGAAGTCTTCTGATCCGTTTGACTTGAACGCTTTTGATATTTATGCGCAGTTTAATGGATCTGATGCCATGGGAAATGCGACTTGGGCTTTGCGTACTTTGTATAGTTCCGATGAATATACGATTCATCAGGATACGTCTAGGGCGTATGATGTGGTGAATTCGGTCGATATTATTGATGGAAAGCAGAGCTACCTTGTAGTGAGTGGTGAATATGTATCCCGCTTTGGAACTAGCTTGCATGCGGGTATTGTTCGCGAGTCCTTGAGCGATGACTTGCGCGATACTATCGGATTCCGTACAGAGAAGAATATTGATAAGAAGGAGACTTCTTTTATTGACGGTTACGAGCAGACGCATACAACCTTGAGTGTTGGCGCTGACAAAAATTTTGAAGGCGAACTGCTGGGGGCGGATTTGAGTGGAGCGCTTTTGTATGAACATCATTTTGTAGAGCGCAAGTTCCCTGTGGCGGGAGGTCGTGAATCCAGCGATTATCAGACTGGTGTACTTTCGGGGGCCGCGAGATTTGATTGGAAGAACGACTATGCAGAGCATATCTTCTCTGTGGGGGCGGCTGCAGATATCGCTGACCACAATGCCCGCCCGACGGTTTCGTTTGACATGGAACGCAACCTCTCTAAGTCGGATTCTGCGTACTGGAGATTTTTTGGAAATGCCGCTTATCGAGCAGACTGGAAGCATTATTTTGATGATGGTGATTTGACGGGGAAGCTTGAAACAGGAGCCTCTGCGAAGGTGGGCCTCGGTTATCGTTCTAAATATTTTGACATTCAATTTGCTGGTTTTGGCCGTTATTATTTTGACCCGATTTTGCCTCTTCCGAAAGCCTTTGCTCATTACAACGATGTGACTCCGGTGAATTATGCCTGGGCGACCGGAGCTTCGGGTAAGTTGGAATGGAAAACTTCGCATCATTTCTCATTGGCGTCAAATGTAAGCTCCGTTTATGGTGAATATGGACTTGACGATGGAGCTTCGCTCCCTTGGGAGGCTAATTCCCGTTTGGATATTATGACGCATTTGCGTTACTATCCGCGCAAGGATTCCATTGTGTCTGTGATTTTGACTCATCATGCGGCTTGGCATCGTCCTCTTTATTGCTACGAAATCAGGCCTACATCGAATAATGGCGGAACCCGTCGCCTGAGAAATTATCATGAGTTTACTGACTTGTACAGGACTGATTTGCGCGTGAATCTGGACTTGAATAAGAAGTGGTTCTTCTTCAACAATGCGCGCTTCTTCTTGGAGGTTGACAACATTTTTGCAAAATTGGATGTTGCAGCTCTTCGATTCCTTGGTGCAGAGAATGCCCGTGAACGTTCCTGGGTGACTTCGGATGTCGATAAGAATGGATTCAAATTGGTTCCGTTTATGGCGAAGGGCATGGGGCTTTATTTGCAGTTCGGTGTAGAGGTTCAGTTCGGGAATTAATTCTGTAATCTGAAAATCAATGATTTATGAAAATGGGGTCATTGAAATTTATTGCCTGCATCGCTTTTTTGATTCCGTCTTTGCTTTTTGCATACAAGACGGATTCTTTGTTTGTTCCGCCGAAGCCTGAAAATCCGCGGAGCTTTTGTGCGGAGACGGAACGCTGGGTGAAATACGCTAGCCGCTATCTTGTTGAAATTACGGAAATGCCTGGACTGAAAATGGACTTGCGCTATGCGACGTTTGATAACGTGACGGGGCATAATCTGTATTGCGACATGCAGCGTGCCTTTGTGCATAAGGATGCTATTCCGAAACTGAAACGTGCCATTGCCTTATTGCAGCAGGAAATGCCTAGCGCCGTATTTTTGATTTATGATGCCTCTAGGCCGATTTATGCGCAGGAGGCTTTGCGCAAGACTGTTCGCGGAACGCCTTATTCTACGTTTGTCGCTTCGCCCGGAACAGGTGGAATGCACAATTTTGGGCTAGCTGTGGATTTGACGATTGCGGATAGCAACGGGGTTCCGCTTGATATGGGAACGGATTTTGATTCGTTCGAGCGCTGCGCCGGAAGTGTCGGTGAAAAGGATGCCTTGGCGTCAGGCCGACTTTCGCAGGAGCAAGTTGACCGCAGAAATTTCTTCCGCAGGATTATGAAGCGTGCCGGCTGGACTCCCCTTAATTCCGAGTGGTGGCACTTTAACGCTTATCCTAGCAAGTATGTGCGGGAACATTATCAGAAGTTCAGGATTTAGGTGTTTGCTTCATTTTTTTTTGCATTAAACTTTGAAATCCTGTTTGCCAGCCACTGCTCACTAACCATTACTTCAACTTAATTGAAGCTCTTTTCAGGCGGTCGTTGAGGGCCATTCCAACGCCGGTATTGGGGATGGGGTCTACGAGAATCAAGTCGTATTTCGGGTCGTCGAGGTCGTGCATGTAGGCGTAGAGCTTTGCTGTCGCTTCCATGGGGTCGCCTGTTTCGGACAAGTTGACGGTTGCCGGAACGGGACCTTCCGTGTTGCCGAAGGCGATACGCACGGTATGCTTTGGCAATTGGAATCCCGCAGGCAAAATACCGAAGTAAAGCGGAACTTGTGGGCGGTAATGCGTGTCGCACTGCCCTGGAGCCGCCATGGGCAGCCCCGGCTTGGACGTGGATTCCTTGATTTTGACGCTGCCGAGGACTTCTGCGAACATTTCTGGCGTGATGGCGCCTGGACGAAGAACGGTTGGCTCGCCGACGAGCGAGATGATGGAACTTTCGACACCGACGGAGCAGGGACCGCCATCGACGATGCCTGCGATGCGGTCGGCAAGCTGGGCCGCCACATGTTCTGCGGTTGTCGGGCTGACGTGTTTGAAGAGATTTGCGCTAGGGGCGGCAAGCGGAAGTCCCGATTCCCGGATAATCTGCTGGGCTACGGGGTGGCTCGGAAAGCGGACGGCGACAGAGGGAAGGCCGCTGGTGCAGAGGTCCGGAATGCAGTCCTTCTTGGGGAGGATCATTGTCATGGGGCCTGGCCAGTATGCCTTGGCGAGGGCGTAGGCCGCATCAGGGATGTCTTTTGCTACATCCGAAAGCTGCGCTATGTCTGCGATATGCACGATCAGCGGGTCGAACGTTGGACGTTCCTTGGCTGCAAAAATTTTGGCAAGGGCGCTAGGCTCGTATGCGTTTCCGGCGAGGCCGT
Organism: Fibrobacter sp.; assembly: GCA_045617325.1. Taxonomy (GTDB): domain Bacteria; phylum Fibrobacterota; class Fibrobacteria; order Fibrobacterales; family Fibrobacteraceae; genus Fibrobacter. The sequence goes on along the minus strand of JAZLIJ010000002.1, from coordinate 7,571 downwards.
AAACCGTTTCTGTAGGGATGGCGACGACTTCGCCTTGCTGGAGGAGTCGTGCTGCTTCGCTAATGCTTGTCCATGGAGGAAATTTCATTGTGCCTCCAAAAATAAAAAAAGGATGGCTTTCTTGCCATCCTTTTTTTTAAGAATCAGAATTTAGTTTGCTTCGACGGCTTCTGGGGCGGTTTCTGCCTTGGGCTCATCTTTACGTCCAAAGGCGAAAACCTGGTCACAGGCGGTGTTGAAGCGCTTCCAAATCTTGTCAGATTGTTCGCGCGGAACGGCTCCGACATCCTTCCAGAGGCGACGCAGGTGCTTGACCTTGTTCATGGAGGCGCCTACAGTCTGGTCGTTCAAGTCGGTGAGCAAGTCTTCTGCCTGCTCGCAAAGGAGAATCTTCTTTTGCAAGTTGTTCTGGCGGGCCTGCTCCTGAATGTCGAGCTGGTCGCGGCGGCGGGTGAAGAAGTCGTCGCAGGCTTCGCGGAAAATCTTCTGAAGAGTTTCATCTTCGAGACCGCAGGAACCGAGTGTACGCCATTCCTTTTGTAAATCGCGTACTGCATCTGCAAGTTGGTTGCTGCCTGCACTTTCGGCAAATTGGCGGATTTTTCCGACCATTTCCAGCTTTTGCCTCTTGATTTCTTCCAGCTTTGTGCGAACGGACTCGTCTGCTTCGGCTATCTTATCGACAATCTTGTTGACGCACTTGCTATAACGGCTGTTGATTTCTTCGATGGCTTCTTTCGGAACCATACCGATAGTCTTCCATTCGGCCTCGGCAGCCTTGAATGTTTCGATGATTTCCGATGTAGCGCCAGTACTCAAATCCAAAGTTTCCAGTTTTTCGCAAAGGGCGTTTTTCTGGTCAAGGTTCTTTTGTTTAGATGCGTCCATTTCTTCAAAGTGGGCGCGTTTCTTTTCGAAGAAACTGTCGCAGGCTGTACGGAAGCGCGTCCAAATCTCATCGGATTTGCTCTTTGGTACTGGACCAGTCGCTTTCCAAGCGTCTTGAAGCTGTTTGAGCTTTGTAGATGTAGTGTTCCAATCGCTTGAATCCTTGATGGCCTCGGCCTCGACACAGAGGGCTACCTTCTTTTCGTAGTTTGCTTCGCGGATGGAGTCTTCTTGCTTTTGATTTTCCTTGTGTTGGGCGTAGAAGGCGTTGGCTGCCGCCTTGTAGCGTTCGTTCAAATCAGCGAAGTTTTCTTTGGGGACCATGCCGATATTTTTCCAGGCTTCCTGGATCTCTTGCATAGCCTTGAATTTGTCTTTCCAGAAAACGTCTGCATTTGCAACCAAGTCTTCAATCTTTTTGCAGAGAGCTTCTTTTTCGGTCAGGTTTTTCTGGCGTTCTGCGTTCAGTTCATTAATGAATGTGGCGCAGTTTTCCTTGACTTTTTCAACGAGAAGTTGGAAACGGTCTCTATAATCCTGGAGCTTGGAAGCCGAAATCGGACCAATTTCTCTCCATTTGTTGCAGAGCTCGCGGAGCTTTGTCAAGACCGCCTGGTTCGGAGCTTCCTTGGAAAGAAGTTCCATTTCTTCGATAATGGAGTCGCGGTCCTTTTCGTTGTGCCAGTTTTCCCATTGCTGCATTTCCTGGAAGCGGGACGTGGCGTTCTTGTATTCCTGCCAAAGGTCGTGATACTTGAACTTCTGCTCGCCGACGATATTCTTCCATTCCTGGAATGTTTCGCGAAGTTTCTTGTTGATTTCGCGGAAGTCCTCGTTTTCGTCAATACCCTGGACGCGTTCAATCAAGGCGCGAAGCTTTGTAGAATTCTCTTCGAACTGCTTTTGTGAAGCTTCATTGTAGGAGTTGATCTTTTCGCTCAGCTTATTGCGGAGCGTATTGTAGTTCTGGAGAATGGGGTCTTTGCCTTCGAGCAGCGGAAGTTTTTCCCAATCGCGAACAATGTAGTGCAAATGCTTGCCTGTGGTTTCGCTGACTTCTGCTTCAGACAGAACTTGGAGACGTTCCAAAAGGTCTTTACGAATTGCTTCGGTGTCCGCATCGGAGGCGTTTTCGTCAATGGGAGTTTCGATACGTTTGATTTCTTGCGTTTTAAAGAAGGCGTTGCTGAAGCGCTTGACGGACGCTTCGTCCATGAGGTCTTTGCCGTTGTTCCATTCAAGGATGATTGCATCGACACGTTCCTGGTTCTCTTCGATTTTTTCAGCTTCGATAATAGATTCAAGCTCGTAGAGAATTTCGGAAAGATGCTGGATTTTTGCGAGTTTCTCTGCTTCTGCTTTTTCTTCAGCTTCCTTAGCAGAATTTGCTTCGCTTAGGAACTTGGTGAAACTGGTGTAGATTTCGTCCAGGGCTGCTTGTAAGTCGCCCATGCCAAGTGCCTGTGCTTCGGCCATGAGGCTGTCGAACAGCGGCTTGGTAGCGACTGCATCCTTTTGGGCGGCAAGATGGTGTGCCTGCTGAATGAGTGCCTCGCGCTTGCTAATGAGAAGGTTTGCTTCTTTCTTCGGCTTGCTTTCGCTGATTTTCTGTGCCTTCAGTTTTTCTGCGGCCTTTTTACGGACTGATGTATGCTTGGAGTTCTTGGTTACGTCTTGCAGGTGGCTTTCTGAATAGATTCCATCGACTGCAGCAAGTGCGATTTCTTCCTTGGCTTCGCGATTTGCGACATTCACCAGAAGGGACGGTTTAGAACAAATTTTAACAAGTTCAAGACGAAGCTCTGAATTGGGGATGGTTTTCAAGAGGTCTTCGACGTAGCGCGAATCTTTGATTGTTTTTAGATAACCTAAAATTTCTTCGTTAATGGGTTCGCGATATGCTTTGAGCTTTTTGGCGATTTCTTCGTAATAGCGTAGGTCGGCTAAACGTCGAATTGTTGCGTCGGAATCGTTTGTCGAAATACTGAGAAGCGTTGGAATGATTGTCAGCTTTTTGATGGCTGCGGATTTCACGTCAACGTCTTCATCTGAAATGGCAATACGTTCAAGAACGTCTTGATTGCGTGAATCCAACTCACTGATAGCCTCGAGGCGTTTTGCAGGGTTTGAATTTTGCCATTTCGGTTTAAATGCGTCCAATAAGCTCATAATATCTCCAAAGGGTGAAAAGGGCTTTTAAGCTCCCATTGCATAATCTAACTAAAAAATGTATTTGTTATAAAAAAATATTGATTTTTGGGTGTTTTTTTTTGAACCTGTTAATAAAGTATGGGTGAAAAACTCTGATTGGTGAAGTACAATAACTATCTTTGGGGCTGTGACAAAGAGAATTCCCCAGACAAAAGCCCCGGAAGATGTGAAGTTTAGATGTAGCCCGACATCTTTGCAGTTCTTTTGTGAGATATACATTCCGCTTGCGCCTTCTGTTTTTACGTATGGCGTCCCAAAAGGAGTAACGCTTGTAAGGGGAAATGTTGTTTGGGTGCAACTGGCAAATCAGAAGCCAAAACTTGGTCTTGTTTGCAGGGTGCATTCCGAAAAACCTGCGTTTGAAGTCCGATGTGCCTATCCGCATGAGTCTCATTATATATTCAATGAACGTTATATGGAAGCGTTGGAGTGGGTGGCGAAATATTATGTCTCTACTCCGATGCGGGCGCTGAATGTCTTTTGGCCTGCTGATTTTGAAAAGTATCTGGACGCTGTTTTAGACGAAAGACGAAAGTCGAAAGACGAAGAACACAAGGCGATTGACGATGGATGCGCTTTGCTTGAGCGTGCGAATGTTCCTCCATTGACGGATGAACAGCAGGGAGTCTTAAAATCCCTGGTGGATGATTTGGATAAAACAGGGTTTCGCGGTTCGCTGTTGCATGGCGTGACAGGAAGCGGCAAGACGAGGGTGTATGAGGAACTTGCATACGAAGCGCTGAAGCGAAACAAGAAAGTTTTGATTCTTGTTCCAGAAATTGGACTCACGCCGCAGACGTCAAAGCGTTTTGAAGATTTTTTGCAGGTGCCGATTGTGGTCTTGCATTCGGCGCTCTCCGCTCCCAAAAAGAGGGCGGGGTATGTTTCTGTGCTGGACGGGAGTGCTCGTGTCGTGCTTGGAACGCGTAGTGCAATTCTTGCTCCGTTTGATTTTGATGTGGTCATCTTGGATGAGGAACATGATTCCTCCTACAGACAGCAGGACCCAGCTCCGAGGTACCATACACGTGAGTTGGCTTTTCATTTGGCGCATAGGCACGGTGCTTTGGTTGTGCTTGGGAGTGCAACGCCTTGTCTGGAAACATACGAGAATGCTCGTGCGCATCACCTGAAGTGGCTTCGCTTGATGGCTCGAGCGACTTCGGCTCCGTTACCTGAGGTGCAGGTTGTAGATATGGGGAAGGTGCGGCAGCAGAAGGGAATCCTAATGTCTCCGTCATTGCGCGAGGCGCTTTCGGATTGCATTGCTGCAGGCGACCAGGCGATTATTCTGATGAACCGTCGTGGGTACTCGAAGGTCAGAGTTTGTTCCGAGTGCGGGGAAACACTTTACTGTAAGCACTGCCATATTCCGCTTGTCTATCATAAACAGTACAACGCGCTTCTGTGTCATTACTGCGCGACTCTTTATCCGGTAGATTCTCCTTGTTTTTCATGTGGTGCCGAAACGTATGAATTTGTCGGTGGTGCCATTGAAAAGTTGGAAGAGGAAATTTTGGAATGGGTTGCTGGGGCGAAGGTGATACGAATGGACCGCGATACAACGCAGAATGTGGGCGCGGTTGAAAAAATTCTCGATTCGTTCAGAAAACGGGAATACAATGTACTTCTGGGAACGCAGATGGTTGCGAAAGGACACGACTTTCCGGGTGTGCGGTTGGTTGGCGTTGTGGGCGCTGATTCGGGCATGGGCATTCCAGACTTTCGCTCGACGGAGAGGCTGTTCCAGTTGCTGAGCCAGACGGCGGGGCGTGCAGGTCGAGCTGGCGGTGGTGGACGGGTCTTTATTCAAACTTTGAATCCGAACGAGCCGGTGATGTGGTTTGCGCTGCACCATGATTTTGATGGCTTTGCTGCGTATGAAATGCAGAATCGTCGTTTGGCGGTTTATCCACCGTTCTGCAAGTTGGTGGAGGTTTCTTTTGGCAGTCGCGACGAAGGCTTGCTGCATGAGGCGGTTCGCCGTGTGGATGCTATGTGCCGTGTTGAAAAATCTTTGCAGGTGCTTGGCCCTGTGGATGCTTTTGTGTCTATGATTCAGAATGTTCGCTGGGTGATACTTTATCTAAAAACGACTGACCTTGCTGCGGTGCGGCGCGTACTTTACCCAATTGTGAATGGCGTGAAGCCTTGGATGCCGAATGTTGAAATAAAAGTTGAATTTGAATAAAGTTTTTAAACTTTACTTGTCTTTTTGATGTTATATGTTATGGATGGCCTTGGGATTTAAATCATTGTGATGATATAAAATTCCTAGTTGTTGTTAAAAACGGATTGAGGATTGTTGCTTTCACTCCCGCTCTTTACGGGGTGTGAACTTTTGCACGTCAATTACGGCCTGAAATCGTTATGAAGTATTTTTTATTTAAGGAAAATTCCGAGCTCAAGTGCGAATATGTGGTGGAACGCGTTCGCCGCGTAATCGCTCGTTATAAATTTTCCGTATTGCATCATGTACTTGAATCGTGCCTTGATACCGAGAAAAAATGAACGAGGCACCCAAAGGTGGGAATCCACGTTGACGCCAAGGAGCAGTTGCGATTTGATGTTGATGTCTATGGTCCTTAAACTGGCGAGGCCGCCTCCGATGAACGGTGTGATTTTCAAAAAACGGGAGTCGTAGGTGACGAAGCCGAAGGTGAATCCCGTAGTTTCGTCTTCTGATTTGGAACTTTCCTCGACCTTTTCGTCTCCGTTGAATTCTTGCGGGTGCTTTAGCTCGGTGATGAGGCCATAGGACCAGAAACCGCTGAACGCAAAACGCGAAACTTGCAATTCCGCTTCAAGCATCAGGGATGTTCCTCTTTTGTCGTTCAGGTATTTTGTGGCATCTCCGCTTAAAAATCCGATGAGCCACTTGCCGACGTAAATGCTCAATCCGCCGTTGTAGTATTGTTTTGTGAGCGGGTCTCGTCTGTATTCATCGACTTTATTTTGGTTGCGCTGAACAGTCGGAATCACCTGCTCCTTGAGGTAGCGCGCGGCGTCGGTATTCGGATAGTTGGCGCAGTAATTTTTTGCTTCTTCATAAAATTGGATGAATGCTGCGGAGTCGCCTGGCTGCCGCTGATCGACTAAGTATATGTTCTCTATATCCTTTAAAATAGCTCGGTGAATGAGAACCGAAAATAGATCCTTGTATTGCTGCTCGATGTCTGAATGATTTACTGCGTTGACAAGGGAATCCAGGCGATTCTTGTTCGAGGTTTGTGAAAAATCCCTTTCATGCAAGTAGTTGTTCAAATCGTCAAAGGAAAATGTCCTTGGCTCGGAATGGTAGGTACTGTCTAGTGACGGACGTACATCTTCTTCGTACAAGGTAATTCCCTTTTCGTATTCACCGAGTTCAAAGTAGATGACGTATTCCTCAAATTTTCTCAGCGGTGCTCCCCTGGAAACCCTGTCTTGCAGGTACCCCAATGCTCCGCGTACATTTTCAAAGTCCTTGTTTTCCAAGGAAGCCTTTAAATATTCGCGGGCGCGAGTGTACAGTTTTTTCTTGGAAGGCTGACTGAGAAGACTTTCTGCGTCTTGGGCGAAAAGCGAACTGAAGATGCAAAATGCGGTGAGTAGAAAAATTTTCAGTTTCATGATGCTACCATATATATACGCCGAAACCGATTGAAATTGCCTGATTCAAGAAGCTACCGCCTGCTGTACGCTTTACAAATGTTTCGCCGCCGTCTTGTGGCTGACTGATTTTTACAGTGCGTTCTTCTGTGTATTCGCAAATTTTTGCCATGTACTTTATGTGCAAGTGAATTGCGTATTCTGACGAGTGCAAACTTGTAGGAGTGGAAGCGAATAGCCGTATGTCAAAATTTGTCCCGAACAGAAAATGTCCTTTTGACTTCATGTTAAGAAAGGGTGTCTTTCCAATACCGATGAAGGGGATGACTCTGAAATAGCGCGAGTCGTATATATCAAAGCCGAGGGTGAATCCCAAACTGTAGCCTTCGAGTAAGTCGTCGTCTTGATCTTGGGATTTGATTTCGTTTGTGTATTTGCGTTTTGCGTCAATGCCGTGGGCGATGAAGCCTCCGATGTGGAAACTTAAGTGCTCATTCTGGAGCTGCGCCTCGACATCCAGCATGTAGGTGCCCATGTTCATTTCGATATCACGGGCTGCATCTCCGCTGATGAATCCCCACCATTTGGAAATGTAGATGCCAAGGCCTGTAGAGTAATACTTGTGCTTGAAAGGGTCCTTGCGGAATTCTTGAATTTCCTTGATGGGCGGGATGAGTTTTTCTTTCAAATATATGGATTCTTCTTCTTCGGGGTTTTGCTCTACGTAGCGGCTGGCGCGGATCACTAGTGTCCACTAAAAATTTAGCTTAAAAACAAGTTGTCAAACAAATCAAGCGTACTTTCGTCATCCCTTCCCGATTTTTCTGTCTTGCCGACCGCCAAAAGTTCGCAAAGGGGCGTCTTGTCCGTTAGGGATATCC
>JAZLIJ010000001.1:0-15637 GCA_045617325.1 Fibrobacter sp. | reverse complement strand
ACGGATTTTCGTGCATATCGCCTAAAAATACGCAATTTTACCCATTGTAATTTCAAATCCGTTGACTATACAAATCGTCCGTAACCCTTTATTCATATGGGTTTGAAACGATTGACCCTATTTTTTAGTGGACAGCAGTGAATATTTTTTTCATTTTGATAGATAGAAGAATGCGTGTCAAGAGTAGATATATATGAATAGATAAACGATTCATCTGAGGTGCTTAAATAAAATAAAATTCTGTTTTTTATTATCTTTTTTTCTACAAATTTTTCTTTATCTTTTATAAACTCTAATTCTTCCTCTTTAGACAAACAGCAGCGGTAACGCGACTCCAGATAACAGCGTTCTTTATCACTGAGATAGCTTTCAAATTTTTCTTTTACTTCAGCATTAGACAAACGATCTAAATATTTTTTTCGCTCCGCCCATTCTCTTGCATTTTTTCTCTTTGCTCATCCTCATAACGTTGCTGTTCTATCCGGTTGGCTTCTTCTTGCGCTTCAATTGCACGCAAACGGTCTTCGCGTTCTTGCGCATTTCTTTCTTGTTCTATTCGAAGTTGTTCCTCGCGGAGTTCTTTGTCTTGCCTTAACTGTTCTTCGCGAAGTCTTTGATTTTGCTCATCACGTTCTCTGTCTTGCCTTAATTGTTCCTCACGAAGTCTTTGATTTCGCTCGTCGCGTTCACGCTCCTGCCGTAATTGCTCATCACGATTTCTTTGTTCTCGTTCATAACGTTCTTTATCTCGCTTACGCTGCACTTCTTCGCTTCGTAAACGATCTTTATCTATTCGATTCTTTTCTTGTAACGCTTTAGTCTGTCGGCATGTATCACAGATGCCTTGAAGCCAATTACCGGGCCGACCGCAAATGCCGCAACGATTCATACACTTCTCCTATTTGTCAAATTTTTTCCAAAAGCCCATATCAAGAATTTTCATCTCGGGGAAAATTTTCATTTGGGGATTAATAAATGTGTGAGACTGCTTAATAGACATACACGCCTTTCCTATTGCTTTTTCGTATTTTACATAGAATTTGGATAAAACAGTCAGGTAATCTGAAGCCAAAGTTCTTCTATGCCAACTACTTTTTCCAGATATTCCATTTTTGAACAAGTTATCAAATGCGAGAACACATTCCAATGTTCCTAGCAATACTTTTGTAACCAACGTGTCCGTACCAGAAACTCCTAACTTTTCATAGCAGTCTCGAATTTTGTAATACAAATCAGCGAGTTTTTTTTTTGGCAATCATCCTTATTATCAAGCCAATTTTGGCATTCTAAATTATTTAAAGTTTTAAGGCTCTTTTTGTCCATATCAAGAATGATATTTACAATCGGTGCATGGATTTTATAGTTGAAACTTAACAACATTGAATTATGCAACATTCCCCAACTAGCCAAGTACCATGCAAGCCACAAGCAAAGCATATCCCTATCAGTTTTACGTTTCTTAAAAGCAGATTGAAATTGCTCATAGCAATGATTCCAAGAACGATATCTTGACAATTCCTCTTGAGAATCTTGCATATAACGGCACAAGTTTTTCATAAACTGGTCAATACCTGTTTCCAATTCTTTACTTTCTTTTGTAGCCATGCAAGCCTCCATCGTCTACACCTCTGGAGTTCGCCTTGCTCAGCTAAAGAACCATGCCTATTTGAGAGAATACAAAAAGGCGTGAGTCGTTGCATTTACCCAATCGAGGCTCTCGAATGCCTATACGTGATAAACAACTAAATTACTTTACAAGCCTCAAAAAGCCCATATTCAAGTAAAAAAAGAACATAATAGAGACGCGTCTGGAAAATTTCTGAACAAGAAAACATCTAAAACAATTCGATACTAAGCAGACTAGTAGTGGCATTTTACTTATTTGCCACTCGTTCTTCTATCGCAATCCTTACAGAGCATCTGACAGTTTGTGTCAATGGTCGGGCAGCCTTCGCACCAGGGCGCGACATGATAGTCCTCCTTTTACAAACAAATTTGGGGCAGGTGCGGTAAGCCGGGCGTTGCGGGCTGGCGTCTGAAGCCCGCTAGAAGGGGTAGCGAAAAACGCCGCTCGGCGGTTGCAGCGAGGGGGAGACCTCCCCCCTCAAAAAAAGAAAGACGAAGCGATATGCACAGCGCCAGTAATTTAACGATACAAACTAGTACCTATTCATTTTTATATATTCTCAGCATCTATGATTACAGCTATCATTCTCGCCATATTCTTCGCCCTTGGAGATGCAGGCATCATGTTCATGAACCAAAAAAGCTTCGGCCGCATTCCGCAAGGCAAACGTCTGGAACTCATCAAAAAGTCGCCCCACTACGATGGCAAGCAATTCGTCAACGAACTCCCGACCACAAACAAAATCGGCAAGAACAGCATCGTCAACAACATCTGGAAGTTTATCACCTCCGACCGCTCAAGCACCAAGCCAAGTTCAGATTCGGCCATTGCGACCATCAAGACCGACTTGAGAAAACTCCCCGCCGACAAGGATTGGATTGTCTGGTTCGGGCACTCATCGTACCTTCTGAATCTCTCCGGCAAAAAGTACCTCGTCGATCCTGTATTCTACAAGGCGTCACCCGTCACTTTCATCATTCCGATGTTCAAGGGCACCGATGTCTACAAGCCAAGCGACATGCCCGACATAGACTACCTCGTCATCACGCATGACCACTGGGACCACCTGGATTACGAAACCGTCACGGAACTGGAGCCGCATGTCAAGAAAGTCATCTGTGGACTCGGCGTCGGCGAACATTTCGAATACTGGGACTACCCTAAGGAAAAGCTCATTGAAAAGGACTGGTGGGATTCCATCGCCCAGGACAATGCGACCATCACCTACACGCCGGCAAGACACTTCTCCGGTCGCAACATGGACCAGAACAAGACGCTCTGGGCATCGTACATCATCAAGACTTCCAAACGCACCATCTGGATTGGCGGCGACTCCGGCTACGGTCCGCATTTCGCAAAAATCGGCAAAACGTTCAAGGACATCGATTTGGCCATCATGGAAAACGGGCAGTACAACAGCGAAGACTGGCCGCTGATTCACACGCTGCCCAAGTACCTCGCCACCGAAATGAACGAGCTTGGCGCCAAGCGATTCCTGACTGTGCACCATTCCAAATTTGCACTCAGCACACACGATTACAAGGAACCCCTCGACAACGCCAAAAAAGCCGCCGAGGCAACAGGCAAGCAGGTCCTCATGCCCAAAATCGGGGAAGTCGTCTTTTTGGAATAACAGCTTAAAGCGACTTTTGACTGCTAAAATTTATCTCGGCACATTTCTTATTGAAAGTTTCCGCAACTTTATTCGCAACGGGATGTCCTTGACAAATTGGTGCCAATACCACACTGAATGCCAAAAAACTTCCCAAAAGTCAAACTTCATGCGACGGAAAATGAATATTCTTTTTTTGAACCACCGCAGTAAAAAATTCATTTTTTCTTCTGCACCATAGCGACCAAAATTTCCACCTTCCAGGGCCTCACCTAAAATCCACTTACCGCGGACTTCATCCGGTTCGCAAATCATCATATCACGATTTAGCTTAAAAACGGTTTGCAAAAGCCACATCAAGCCCCCCGCAGTACGAGATAGCCCCATAGACTTTAGACAACTCGCAATTTCTTCGCGATCGAAGGCTGTTGAATTTTTCAGCAGAATGTAGTAATCCATCAGTTGACGAAAACCAACTCCACTTTCGACAAAATGCCTCTGGATATGCGAAAGTTGCATTGCTAGGGCAAACTTTATGCTAGGCACGCAAAAGCCTTCAGGTGCCAAAACAGATTTATCGAGTTCGGTCTTCAAAAATTTTTGCAACCTAGCACTACTAACAGGATTCCAATTCCCAGATGAAGGCTTAAAATGCACCTCAACAGTTGCACCTTTTTCATTGCGCGGTAGATGAATATGATGAGCCGTTGCATGTCCACCTGCAAAGCCCATCTTTTTTAAAGTCTGCGATACCTTCTTAAATCCGCCATCCACCCAAATATCAATATCTCCAGGTTGCCTGGAAAAAACATCCGGATACAATCTAGCATTGGCGGGGCCTTTCAGGATAAACGATTGCAGGCCAACATCGGCGAACATCTGCGTATAACGCGCCGCCTCGCTATTCAAAAGCTGGTTGAAACCTCTGATATTTTCAACTTCGCTCGCCCATTGGAACATAATCTCCATAGGCGGTTGCACATCTCGTGGCAACTTGCGCAACGCAGAATATACAACGCCAAGCACCAGCTGCCGCGCCGCTTCGTCATAAACAAGCTGCCATTCATCATCAGAAATCTTTGCAAACGTCTCTTCGCTACCGCAAGCGATGCGCAACAGTTTAAAAAAATTTTCGTAATACATATTTCATCCCAAAAATAAAAAAATTTCTACAAGGTTTACTATGTGGACAAACGACAAGGGATGAAAAATTTTTTCATCGAGAATGCGGAGTGAGAAGAATTGACCGTAGAGAGTAGACTATAGATTGAGTTTCAACAAGAAGCCGCGGTTTCAATCGGGGCACGGATGGCAAAAAAGGCGGCCTCCGAAACGGAAGTCGCCTTAAATTTATGGAATCAAGCCCCTAAGTCTTCGGTTCTTCAAAAGGCTTCGCATTAAAACCAAGTTCACCATGGATACCCGATTTCGACGACTGAAGCAGGCTAGAGCAGCGTTTAATCGCCACTATTTTTAATATGGGAGCAGCATATTGTTTTTTATTCATAAAGTTCCTTTCGTGTTGTTTTAGATTTTTTTGACGCATTGTCACCCGAGAATGCAGCAATAAGATTTATTTAGAAATATATAAAAAGCAAGAAGTAGAAAGCAGACTGTGTGACGGCGGTAGACCGCGAAATTCGCGGCCAGCGGCATCTCGAATCCACGATTCCAGCCACTAGCCACTCATTCAGCATCTCGCATTCGTCAATAGTTTCTTGCTTACGCAATTCCGGCCATCACAACCTGCAACCTATTTCGCAACTTTCTTCTTGCTGTAGAAGCTTCCCTTTGCAGCAGGTTTCTTGCCCATATTGCGGCCCTTCAGGTCGAAGTAGCGGTCGCCAGCAGCCTTGAACTCACCCATGCGGGCGTTTATCGTACCGATAGCAGTCGTCTTCTCGGCATTTTCACCATCAACAATCACGACATTGATGTCTTCTGGAAGCGATGCAAGAGTCGCCTGCGGAGTCCTGCCCGGAGCAGCACGGAGCGATTTGGCGCCGTCGTACTTCAAATATGCGCGCATCGAGTAGATGTATGCGCCGGCACCGTTCTTCTTGAACTTGCCGACATCATCAGGGTTGTTGCCGCCCGCACCGACAAAGCCGTAAACCTTGCCGAGGTCAGCATCGCCGGCGAGCCACTGCCTGTAATCGTACGTGCCGTAAATCGTCCAGCCGTTTTCGAGATCCTTCTCGTACTTGCCTTCATTGTACACGCCGCCGTTCCGCGTATTGAATGTACCGCCCTTCTTGAACACGAGTTCGTTTGCGCCAGCGGCTTTAACCAGGTACGGAGTGTTCGCCTTCAAATCCCTTTGGCTGACGGATTTCACATAGACATTGCCTTCCGTAAACGAGACGAATTCATAGAAGTTCACGCCCTCAATCGTATCTTTGGCTGTAGTGAAATTCGGCTGGAACGGCAGCATGATTGTGGAGAAACCGTCGCCGGAGAACGAACGCTTGAACAGGACCGGTCCATTGACGCCAACACCACTCGGGATGCTCAACGTTTTATCAGAAGCGTCGACGATGCCAGCGTATGCGCCGTTTTCAGCAATGACGACCGGACCGTAGCCCGAATATGTCGGCTGAGAAGTCGCACCAAATGCAGTCAGGTAAAGCAACTTGTACGTGACCGGATTCTTGTCGGCATTGACGATTGCGCCGGCAGTCCATTCATTGCCTTCAAAAACATCAGAGACTGTTGTTGCAGCGAGTTCGGCTGTAGTCATACCGACACCAAAACCGCCATTAATGGAAAGGTCTTTATTGTAGTAGCACTTCGTGACTTCCAATTTGCACCCATCATACGAAAATTCGTAATTACTTCCGATAAGACCATCGGAAGAAAATCCTGGGTCGTGCACCGTGACACCCGTATTATAGCTGTTCGCAATAGAAATCTGGGCAGCCCTCTCTTTCGCCATAACGTGGCCGAGCAAGCCTCCGATATTCCAGCTTTTACCAGCGACAATCCCCGCATTGAAGCAATTCTCGATGGTCATATCGCTTTCGCTAATCTGCCCCACAAGGCCACCGATTTCGCCCGCCGAACTATTTACAGAACCTTTATTGTAGCTAGTTTCGATATTCAATTTAGCCGAACCGGCATGTCCAACAAGGCCACCAACATTGGAGAGCGTGCTATTCACGGAGCCACTATCGAAGCTCTTCGAAACTGTTAAATTTCCATAATTCACTGTTCCTACAAGGCCACCCGCAGACCAACCGGCAGCATTCACAGCACCTGAATTGTAGCTTCCGCTAATCGCCAAAGTTTTATTGTTCCAAGTTGTAAAATAAAAGCTGCCCACAAGGCCGCCGACATTGCCAGCATCCGTGCTTGTCACAGCACCTTCGTTGGCACTTTCAACAATCTGCACATTCGCATCAGCATAGCCGACAAGGCCTCCGATATTGTAAGAGGTTCCGTTCAAAGTTCCCAAATTGGCGCTTTGCACAATCGTCAGCATGCCAGCACCAGTGCCGCCCACAAGGCCGCTGACAGAAGATCCAGTGGATTCCTCTGCACCACCCCCATAGGTTCCAAGATTCGTCACGACACCCGCGTTAACGCTGTTTTGAATCAAGAGATTTGTCGTGCCACCGTTGTATCCGACGAAGCCGCCGACATTGTAGCGTGTGCCTACTACTGTGGCCTCGTTCTTGCAGCTTTCAATGTTCACTACACCGCCATTGAAGCCAACAAATGCGCCATTACTTTGCTGCCCTTTGACATATGAATCTTCGATACGCAATTTGGAAATAGTGACCGTGCCATTAACGTAACTAAACAGGCCACCACTCTCTGCCGTCGCATTATCGAAGTACAGACCACTAATAGTCTTGCCGTTACCATCAAGGACAACTGTTGCATCTTCCTTCCAGATACCCATCGGAGTCCACGGTGTAAAGTTGGAGCCATCATCATTCAAGGAACCGTCGGCCTTGAGCACAGATTCACCTTCGCCGCAGGCGTTCAGGCAGATGTCACTAGTCAATTTTCCGGTAATGGAGGCGCCAGAGCTCACAAGGGTTGCGAACCACTTGAGTTCGGCAGCAGTACTAATCTTGTAAATTCGGCCGCCTTCTACATCCTCATAATTGAGTTTTCCAACGTTAATCGTCGGGCGAGTGGCGTCGCCGAACACCTGAAGGTACGGCAAGCCGCAGATAACGTTGCCTTCACCATCGACATACGTGTAGCCATATCCCCACACAGTTTCTCCACTGCTAAATGCGGAACCGACTGAAAGGCCTGCAAGTTCAATCGTGGTCTTGCCTGTACCAACAGTGTTATTGCAGTTTTCACATACATCCGTATTGTAATAAGCGTTGCTGACGGTTCCGTCATAAACTATTCCAACTATGCCTCCAACAACAGAAGCACCATCACCACTCGTCACACCCGCATTGTAAGCAGAACTAACAGAACCACGATTAACTCCAACCACGCCACCGACACCAACAAGGCCAGTCACCATACCCACATTGTAAACATCGCTTATTGTAGAACCAAGATCAGTTAAATGCGCATTGCTACGACCATTGGCCCCAACCACACCGCCAAAACCTGCGCATTCATGGGACTCATAAGGGCAATTACCACTATCATCAAATTTATCTACGGAACCTTCATTGAAACAAAAGCTAATTTCGCCATCAGAAAGGGCGAGGCCAAGCACGCCGCCAACGTTTTCATAGCCTTTCACAGAGCCCTTGTTATAGGCATTTTTAATTACGCCATAATTACTACCAACGACTCCACCAGCTCCATCTTCATAACTTTCACGTCCCATCACGAAACCTACGTTATAGGAATTGCTGACAGTTCCCCCAATACCTCCAACAACGCCGCCGACCGAAGATTCTCCCTTCACAACAGCAGCATTGAAAGCACTGTCAATGAACGCGTTTCCACCATTTCCGGCCACACCGCCAACATAAGATTCTCCATAAAAATAGGAATCAAGTACACCAAAATTCTTTATGACAGCTCCATTTGCCACTCCAAAAAGTCCGATTCCATCAGTATAATCCGCGTCATCATCACTGAGATACAAGCCACTAATGGTGTGGACGTTGCCATCAGCATCCTTGCCGGTAAAGGTTCCGGCATAGGAATTATGATTGATTCCTATCGGAGTCCAAGGCTTAGGATTGGCGCCGTCGTGCGCTGTTTTATACGCATTCAAATCAAAGGAGCCATTCGCTTTCACGTTCGCACTATTCTCGCCGAGCAGGTTCTCGTTCACCACAATATCCGCAGTCAACATGCCGTTGATGGACACAGCCCCTTTGTTCACCATGTCGGCAAACTTGTAGAGGTCACCGCAGGTGCCGATTTGGTAGAAATCCTTATCACCTACTTTTACGGAAACAAGTTCATTCAGCATCGCACACGGGTCCGGATTAGCGGCGAAAGTGAAACTGGCCATCGCGGCGACGGCAACAAGCGTAAATTTGGACAGTCTTTACAGCATAAAAACGTTCCTGTAAATTTTCATACACAAAAATAAAACTTTATACAATCGAATATGGTTCGACTTTTTTGCAACAAAAGAATAGTAAAAAGAAAACAATAAAAACGCAATTTAAATCACAATGCCCAAAATTGTCCTAATGCGACTCACTTCGTAAAAAAAACTTCAAAAATTAGGCCTGCGGGTCGGTCGGAGCGCTATTGTAACTCACCGGTCCATGGTACGAACTACCAAGCAACGGATTCGCGCGCTTAAGTTCGACAACCTTCATTTTCGGGGCTTTATATTCTTTTTTCATGCGATTCTTCAAATTTTCAATAAATTTAGCAAGTTTTCGCCATTCTAGAAATCTAAATACTTGTCAAGATTGGGTTTTCTGGCATCATCAGGCTGCACGACCGCAATTGTGAAATTCTTTCTGTCAAAGAATTTTCGAACAGTCTCAATAGCCTCATCTGCATTCACCTTGGAGATTTCCCGAATAGTATTTTCCATCGGGTAAAACGCTCCTAGATGAAGAGTCTGTTCCACAAGACGCATCATACGCTTTTCCGGGGAATCCGCCCCCAGGCACAAACCACCAATGATATTTGTCTTGGTACGTTCCAGTTCATCCTTCGCAAAACCATTTTCCAGGAATCGATGCGTTTCGCCAATCGCAAGCGAAAGCGCCCTTTTGAGTTGCCCGGGTTCCGTCGCCAAAGACACGCCCCAGTCCAAACAATCGCAATAAATATCCGCCGAAGAATACACGCTGTAGGCTAGCCCGTTTTCTTCGCGAATTTTTTGGAACAGGCGGCTCGCCATGCCAGCGCCAATCGCCACGTTAAAGAGCGAAAGGGCATATCTGATATTTTCATCCAATTTTTCATATCCAAAACTGGTTCCCCAGAACAAATTAGCCTGCGAAATATCCTGTTTACCGACAATCTTTACACTGCGGTGGCTTTTGTACGTGTTTAACGGAGCCACATTTCCGGATTTTTTTCGTGAAAACTTTTTTTCGCACAATTCCACCAACTTTTCGTGATTTACGCGACCAGCCGCACACACGTAAATCGGAAAATCCTCGAGCACCTGGCGTTCATACTCCCACATCTGCTCGTTCGCAAGTTTACGCACGTCGTTTACTTTACCCGTAATCGAATGGGCGATGCCGCAGCCCGCGAAATGCGAGGCGTTGAACACATCACCCGCAAGTTCTTCGGGGATGTCGTCGTAACTGTGAATTTCTTCAATGATAACCTTGCGTTCCTTTTCCATCTCGGACTTTTCGAAGCGCGGGTTCATGAGCATATCGGCAATCACATCAATTGCAAACGGGAAATCTTCGGCGACAACATTTGCATAAAAACCGGTTTCCTGACGGGTCGTATAAGCCTCCAGGTTGCCGCCGCGGTCCTCGATGCTGTGCGCGATTTCAAGCGCGGAGCGATTCTCGCTACCCTTGAAAACGAGATGTTCGTAAAAATGACTCAGTCCGAATTCGCCTTTCTTTTCATGGCGAGAACCTCGCGGAAGCCAGGCGCCGACAGAGGCGGAATACGCATGCGGCATGTAGTCTGTCTGAACGACAACTCCGTTCGGTAGCAAGGTCTTTCGGTAATCGGATTTGTGAAAATTTTTCATTGGCGGTAAAGATAGCAAAGCATAGAAACAATGTATGCTAGATTCTCACCTTCGTGAGAATGACAAGGTGGGGCTGCGAGAACAAAAAGTCCCCGTCCGGTAAAGGACAGGGACAATTTCTCGCATTTGCTTAACTAGTTCTAGCAGCTTAGAATTAAGCGGCCTTCACAACTTCCACGACCTTGGCGAAAGCTGCCGGATCGGCAACTGCCATATCAGCGAGAACCTTGCGGTTCATCTTGATGTTGGCCTTGGAAAGCTTGAAAATGAACTGGCTGTAGCTGATGCCGAATTCACGAACAGCAGCGTTCAAGCGAGTGATCCACAGAGAGCGGAAATCACCCTTCTTGTCGCGGCGATGTGCATAGGCATACTGACCAGCATGGGCTACAGCGTCAATGGCAAGGCGGATATTGCTCTTGCGACGGCCATAGTAACCCTTGGCGGCCTTGAGGATTTTTTTGCGGCGTTCGCGGGAAGGAACTCTAGTTTTTGCGCGTGGCATTCTTACACTCCTTATGCTACTACAAGCAGACGCTTGACGTGATAGGTATCGACTTTCTTGACGAGAGCGCCCTTACGAAGGTTGCGCTTACGCTTGGTGGTCATCTTGGCTTGAATGTGGCGCATGCCAGCACGCTTGAACTTGACGTGGCCGGAACCAGTCAGGCGGAAGCGCTTTTTAGCACCGCTATGTGTTTTCATCTTAGGCATTTTTACCTCGTAGGTTAATGTTAAGCCTCACCTGCTGCCATGGGCTCGGTTACGGGCTTCGGTGCCAGGTCCTGCTTTTTGGCGGAACCCGCACCACGTTTAGGACCGTAGATAGAAAGCATTGTGTTGCCTTCGACCCGCGAATCCATTTCCAATTCGCCAAACTGGGAAAGGTCTTCCTTGGCCCTTTCCATAAGGCGCTTGCCGTAGTCCATGTGCGCCATTTCGCGTCCACGGAACTGCATAATAAGTTTCACCTTCATACCGTCTTGCAAGAACTCGCCGGCCTGCTTGATGCGGTACTGGTAGTCGTTCTCGGCGGTCTTCGGATGCATCTTGATTTCTTTCAGCTTGACCACGTGCTGTTTAGCCTTCGCGGCCTTTGCCTTTTTAAGCTGCTCGAACTTGTACTTGCCGTAGTTGATGATGCGGCATACAGGCGGCTTCGCATTCGGAGAGACCTCCACCAGGTCCAGTCCGGCGTCCTTAGCCATTTGCAATGCCTTGCTTGTCTCGATGATGATGGCTTCGCCATCGTCCTTTACGAGACGAATCGGAGAGATATGGATATCTTCGTTGATACGGGTTCCGTCACTCGGACGGTTGGGCATGCGACGATCGCGCGGATTGGGGAACAAGTAAAGTACCTCGGTAGAATTGTTTTACGTGCTGCAAATTTAGAATTTTTTTTAAAATAATCCAATATCTTTTTGATTTACCCCTTTATAAAGTCAACTTTTTTTGTATATTTGTTCTGCTCGCGGCGGTAGCTCAATGGTAGAGCCTTAGCCTTCCAAGCTAATGGTTGCCGGTTCGATCCCGGTCCGCCGCTCTTAGACCTCCCTGAATTTTTATTCGGAGAGGTCTTTTTTTATCTATCTCGAAAGTTTTCCACTAAAAAAATGATTGATTTAGGTTGTTCTAGGGGCCGAACTGCAAATTCTACTGATCATCGCTAAAAGTCAGGGGAATTGTCACCTTTGTCGAGCCCGAATCAATTTTCGAGAATGTCCACTGGAGAACGTCCTTGATGACGGCCTGTTCAAATTCGGCATAATCCGTAGATGTTTCCAGAATTTCGGCTGTTTCCACATTTCCGGCAGCGGCAATTTTTAGCTTCACCTTCATCTTGCCGCCAAACCTCGGGCGCAACCTCAAATAGCCATTGTAAAGGGGGACAAGGCGGCCTTGAGTATTCGACCGAATGACGCCTAGGATTTCCTGAGTAGCCCTGCAGGTTTTTCCGACATCCGCGTCAGTACATTTACGGCCCGCAGAAGACGAGCTCGCGGCGGCTTCCGATTTATAGTCCACAGCAGACGTTTTCGGCACAGCCGTCGAAGCGTAACTTAGCGACAGGCTCAACAGCGCAGCAGCCACCAGCATTTTCCAGGAAAATTGAACCATAACGCAAAGATAATTTTTTTTAGCGTTTACGATTGCCAAACATCCAGGAACATCGACTCCACGTCATCTTCGCATTCGGCAAAGACCTCGACGCAGCCAAGCGACTTGTAGAAGGGAATCGCAGATTCCAAAGGGTGCAGCGTGAGCATCCGGACTCCGGCAATGGACGATTCGCGAATCATTTCAACTAGTTTGTTGAAGGCGACGGTACCGACGCCCCTCTTTTGCCAATCCAATCTCACTCCAAACGCAAGCAGCATTACAGCAGGGAACGACTCGTTAAATCCAACACCACGCAGAGAAGCGGGCTTTTCCTCGTACGAGTTAAATGTAAACCCCGTATTCGAAATTGAGGCCAGAGCCAAAACATCTGACGGATTGACCTTTTTCACCAGTTTATACGTCCTGGAGAAATGGAATTCATCTTCATCGGGCGCCACCTTGCAAAAGAAGGTATCCAACGAAATCGGGTCGTCATCCACCAAGGGGTCAAATGGCGGAAAGCAGAAATAGCCTCGGGCAGAAATAACCGAAAAATCTTCCTTTTGGCAAGGAAGTAACAAAAAATCGCTTGATTGAAGCATCAAATCACGTATCGGCAGGCTTGTCGATAATCGGGCGAGTCACCTTGGGGACTTTGAGTTCGCCCCTGAGGTATTTCAGAACCCTTTCCACCTGGGATGCCGGGACAACCACGGGCTTGTAATTTGGAAAAACGACCGGTTTTACACGAGTAGCCATTGCCTTATCCTTTCTTTTATATACGTAACGATATATTAACTATGGGGCTTCGCTAGACAGGCGAGCCTGGCAACGCACTCGGAATCCGGTGGTACACTCAATATACAAACATCAAAAACGCAGGACAAGGGGGCGGATTTTTTTACGTTCGGCAGCAGCAAATATCATTTTACGCAGCGTACGGAGTAGAAATTTTTTGTCGCAATGTACGTTGACGAGTTGATTGTGCTCACGCGTTCAAAGCGGACATCGTCAAGAGTGAAGACCAGGGCGTAAGAATCAGAAGTCAGGAAATAGGCGCTCGAGCCAAAGGCCGAGGAGCCACAATACTCAGGCTCAACAGCCAGCAGGAATTCGCTGCAATACCCGGCAAATATTGCGGAGAAGCCATACTTATCCGTCACGCGGCCCAGTTCATCGACACGATTCACCAGGTAAAGGCTCCGTTCCGCAGGAGTTGTTCCGACCCGTCCAAGAAGCTTCTCATATTCGGCGCGGCTTGGCAGGCGCCATGTTGCAGGGCAAGCATTCTTGGCAGCTTCCACTGTATAGTACCGGCCATACAGTTCGCAACTGACTGCATCAAAACAAGCGGAGCCTTCGGTCACATATTTCAAGTTTTCGGCAGTCCACATCGTATCGGTGCCAATCATCACCGTCTTATAAGTTCTGCCATCGCGGTTATCGATAACAAAGGAGGCCATCTTTGCAAACATCACCTTTTCCATGGAATCCCGATAATTCATCCTTCTAAGCGCCAGGGAATCCTGGACAAACTGTTCACGATTTGCCAAGGAGTCAAGGATGGCAGCCTCGCGTTCCTCAGCAAGGACACTATCGAGGTCGATATATTCCAAGGAGTCTCCGCACCCGAAAAAATTTAGGAGAGAGCAGAGCGCCGCAAGTTTGAATAAATTAAATTTACGAATTTTCATTATAGCCTACTTGACGTACTCGACGGCGATTCCCCAGAAAGAGCAGGTGTATTCCTTATCGCCCTTGAACACGGCAAAAGAGGTTTGCGAATCGACGACTTTCATCCGAATGTCAACGACGTTATCGATTTGCATGATTCCGCCCTTAATCCTCATGGAATTTCCGACGAACTGTTTCAGGAAATCCACCTCGGAACAGCCTTCGTTCACAGACTTGTATTCGTAAGTCACAGGGGACATGTTCTTTATTTTCAACGGTTCAAGAGGGATGGCGCTGCCGCCAACGGAAACATTCGGAGTAGTGGTGGTGCAGCCCGTCAAAAGCAGGGCAGCAAACGCAGAAATCATCGCAAAAGTTTTCATTCGAGTTTTCCTTTTTTACATCCAGAATATCAGGACCGCGCCTACTTTGAAAGTGTTCATACTTTCGTCGTAATCCGTCTCCATTTTCTTTAATCCATAGGCCAGTTGCAAGCCGATGTCAATGTTTCTGCCGGACATCGGCAAGTCAATTCCAAAAGAAGCCGTTACATTCGGAACAAAGGACGGTTCTACTTTAAACGGGTCGAATGTATTCGCCTCATTGCGCAAGGCAATCGGGGAGTAGCTCGCACGGCCTCCAAGAACGACATCCAGCCGCATTCCGAGTTCTGCCCACAATAGAGGCGTCAAAGAGACACGGGCTGCGACAGGAAATGAAATTTTGTAGAACAGCAGAGACTGATTGTTTACAGAAATTCTGCTTATTCCGCCAGGCTGAACTCCGCCCCAGGCTTCTGTGTATTTTTTTTTCATAGACAATTTTTTCGCCCTCGCCAAGCCTGCGAAAGGCAAGCAACTCCAAATCCATCCCGGAGACAACTGCCACGTTTTCGCAGAAGAAATAGCTCAGCGCAAAGCCGATTTCACCATCGACACCGAGCCATTTTTCAAACGATTTGGCGCCGGCTTCCAAATCATTGACGAGTTCATTTTTTGCACCAGAAAGCATCATCGCATACGAGATGCCGGCATGAATTCCATAGTTAAATTTTTTTTGAAAGAGCGGTGTTCTTAGCCTCTATTTTCTTGATGTTGCCATCGACAAGAAGGGTGCCGTTACCGTCTGCGCCAAATGTCGCAGTCGCATTATTTTCTACCAGAGACGCATCAGACGCTATTTCTGACTCATCAGCAAAACTCTCGGCATGAACAATCACAAAAGCGCATAAAAAGAGCGCCATCAAATATTTTTTCACCATACATCCCATAACGACAAAAAAAATTTCTAATAGGGCACCTCTAAAAATTGCTTTACACAAAGTGTCATCCGTGCGACTCAGCCATAGAGGCAAATAAATTTGCCTCTGCGGCATTCGTCTTGAACGGATGTGGTTAAGAAAATTTGAGTGAGACCGAGCGACGGCAGGAATGAAAAGTGGCGACAATTCCGTAGGCCGAGCGTCGCGAGTAAACTTGTTTACTCATGATTGAGGCCAGGA